>NZ_JSFH01000010.1 GCF_000784835.1 Thermotoga sp. Mc24
TGCTGAAGTACAAAATACTTCCACCGACATTCTAGGTATAGACCTTGGAATCAAAGACACAATCACATTGAGCGATGGCAAGAAATATAAAATGCCAGACCTTTCAAAATACGAGAGACAGATCAAAAGACTTCACAGACGATTATCCAGGAAACAGAGAGGTTCAAAGAACTGGGAAAAAGCACGTTTGTGTCTTGCAAAGCTGTACGAGAAAATAGTCAACATAAAAAACGACTGGCTTCACAAGATCACACACGATCTTGTCAGCGAAAGCCAAGCTGGAAAGATCGTGGTGGAAGATCTCAACATCAAAGGTATGGTTCAAAACCACAGACTTGCCAGGCACATCCACATGCAGTCGTGGAGGAGATTCTTAGAACTTCTCGAGTACAAGGCAAAGCGCTGTGGAATCGAAGTGATAAAAGCGAACAGATACTATCCCTCAAGTCAGATGTGCAGTGAATGCGGATACATAAACAAAGAAGTCAAAGACCTGAGCGTTAGAGAATGGACGTGTCCTGTATGTGGAGCGCATCACGATAGAGACGTGAACGCTGCGAAGAATTTGGTCAGGTACGGCTTGATGCTTTCAATAGGGCGGGAACCGTCCGAATTTACGCCTGTGGACAGTGCTCTGGCGGCGGAACCCGAAAGGGGTCTACGAGCTATCACGGGTTGAAGCGGGAAGCCATGACTTCTATAAGTCATGGTAGTTCACTGGGGAGGTGGATTTCTTGGATTTCGAGAAGGTGTTTTCGTTCTACAGTAAAGCCACGAAAAAAGGATTCTCACCGTTCTTCGTCCCAACGCTCGAAAAGGCAGAAGAGCCGGCGGGGAATTTTTTCCTCGACAGAAAGGGCAATCTTTTCTCCATCAGAGAAGATTTCACAAAAACCGTCCTCAACCATCGTAAAAGATATTCCCCCGATTCTCAAATCAAGGTCTGGTACGCCGATTTCGTTTACAGATACTCGGGAAGCGATTTGGTGGCGGAGTATCAACTTGGACTCGAAAAGGTTCCAAGGAACTCCTTGGACGATTCGCTGGAAGTTCTTGAGATCATCGTCGAAAGTGCATCGGAATTTTTTGAAGGTCCGGTGATAGTGGAAATAGGACACACCGGTGTTTACGAGGATCTACTGAAAGAAATTCCGAAGGACCTCCACGAGAAGGTTCTGAATCTCATCGACACGAAAAACCTCGCGGAAATCGAGTTTCTCTCTCACATGAAGAAAATTGATCTTTCCAGGGTAGAGAAGATTATCGAAGACAGCATATACCGGAGATCACCGGAACATTTGAAGACGATGGATCTCCCGCTTTCAGTGAGGGAAGATCTGCTTTCGGCATCTTCCTTCCTTCAGGAGAAGTTCCCCACCGTTTCCGTTGAGATCGATCTCACCCTTGCGAGAACGATCGAAGAGTACTGTGGCCTGATATTCACCATCTACGACACATCTTCTTCCAGACTCGTAGCTGCCGGCGGAGAGTACACAGTGAACGGAGAAAAAGGTGTGGGTGGATCCATCTTTCTGGAGGGAAAAACATGCTGAAACTGGCAATCCCCAAAGGAAGGTTAGAAGAGAAGGTGATGACCTACCTGAAAAAAACGGGAGTTATTTTCGAAAGGGAGTCTTCTATTCTTCGGGAAGGGAAGGATATCGTCTGTTTCATGGTGAGACCGTTCGATGTACCAACGTATCTCGTTCACGGAGTGGCAGACATTGGATTCTGTGGAACCGATGTACTCCTCGAAAAAGAAACTAGTCTCATTCAGCCCTTCTTCATTCCCACAAACATTAGCAGAATGGTTCTTGCCGGTCCGAAGGGAAGGGGAATACCAGAGGGTGAAAAGAGAATCGCCACGAAGTTTCCGAACGTAACTCAGAGATACTGCGAATCCAAAGGATGGCACTGTCGCATAATACCACTGAAGGGTTCTGTCGAACTCGCTCCAATAGCCGGACTCTCAGATCTCATCGTGGACATCACCGAAACGGGAAGAACACTGAAAGAGAACAACCTGGAGATTCTCGATGAAATATTCGTCATAAGAACCCATGTTGTGGTGAATCCGGTGAGTTACAGAACGAAAAGAGAAGAGGTGGTTTCCTTCCTTGAAAAGCTCCAGGAGGTGATCGAACATGATTCTAATGAACAATCCCGGGGATAAAGAAGTGCTCAGACTATTGAAACAAAGGATGGAATCTGTATCGCAGGTGGAAGAGACCGTAAAAGAAATCATCAGGAGAGTGAAAGAAGAAGGAGACAGAGCCCTCGAGGAATTCCTCAAAAGGTTCGAGAAGCACCCGGTGGGCATCGAGAACCTTCGTGTCACAGAGAAGGAAATATCGGAAGCCCAAGTAGAGGAAGAATTCGTTGAAACGATAAAAATCGTGATAGAAGACCTGAAGGAATTCCATCGAAGACAGGAGGAAAGATCTTTCTTTTTCACGACGAAGGGTGGAAGCTTCCTTGGAGAGATGGTTGTTCCTCTCGAGAGTGTGGGAATCTACGTTCCTGGGGGAAAGGTTCCGTACTTTTCCACGCTCCTCATGTGCGCGGTTCCCGCTATCGTTGCTGGTGTGGAAAGGATCGCTGTCACAACACCACCGAATGAAAACGGAGGCATCTCTCCATACATCCTGAAAACCTGCGAAATCCTCGGTCTGAAGGAGATCTACCGGATGGGAGGGGCTCACGCGGTAGCCGCCCTCACATACGGCACGGAAACAGTGAAACCCGTTGACAAGATCGTGGGACCCGGTGGAGTCTTCGTCACGCTCGCAAAGAAACACGTTTACGGAGACGTTGGAATCGATTCCATAGCGGGTCCCAGCGAGATTGCGATCGTGACAGACGGCAGTGCCGACCTGGATCTCATAGCCGCGGATTTCCTCTCCCAGGCAGAGCACGACGAGAACGCGATGAGTGTGGTGATAACCACTTCGAAAGAAGTCTTCGAAAAATTACCTCAGGTCATTGAAAGACACCTGGAAGCTCTTCCAGAAGAGAGAAGAAAAACGGCCAGGATTTCAACGGAAAATTTCGGTACCATCATCTTGACGGACAGTCTGAAAAGGGCCTTTGAGATCTCCAACCTCATCGCCCCCGAACATCTGGAGGTCCTCGTGGAAAATCCGTTTGAGTCACTGGGACACATAAAGAACGCGGGATCTGTCTTTCTCGGAAAGTACACCTGTGAGTCTGTGGGAGACTACGGTGCGGGACCGAACCACGTTCTTCCCACCTTCAGATCCGCGAGGTTCTCCTCAGGACTCAGGGTTTCCGATTTCACGAAGAAGATATTCATCACACACCTCTCCGAAGAAGATTTCAGAAAAAAGGGCGAGCTTTACTCGAAGATGGCGCGCTGGGAAGGTTTTGAAGCCCACGCTCGGGCGATAGACGTCAGGAGGGAAAAGCTGTGAATCCTCTCGATTTGATTGCAAAGAGGGCGTATCCGTACGAAACCGAAAAGAGAGACAAAACCTACCTTGCGCTGAATGAAAATCCGTTTCCCTTTCCAGAGGACCTCGTGGATGAAGTGTTTCGACGATTGAACAGCGACGCCCTGAGGATCTACTACGACTCCCCCGATGAAGAATTAATAGAAAAGATACTCTCATACCTCGACACCGATTTTCTTTCGAAAAACAACGTCTCTGTGGGAAACGGAGCGGATGAGATCATCTACGTGATGATGCTCATGTTCGACCGTTCCGTTTTCTTTCCCCCGACCTACAGCTGCTACAGGATCTTTGCGAAGGCAGTTGGAGCGAAATTCCTGGAAGTGCCGCTCACGAAAGATCTGAGGATACCTGAGGTGAACGTGGGAGAAGGAGACGTTGTTTTCATTCCGAACCCGAACAATCCAACGGGCCATGTTTTCGAAAGAGAGGAAATAGAAAGAATCCTGAAAACGGGTGCCTTCGTCGCGCTGGACGAAGCCTACTACGAATTCCACGGAGAAAGTTATGTGGATCTTCTGAAAAAATACGAGAACCTCGCCGTGATCAGGACTTTCTCGAAAGCGTTTTCCCTGGCAGCGCAACGTGTCGGATACGTTGTGGCCTCGGAGAAGTTCATTGACGCTTACAACAGGGTGAGACTTCCTTTCAACGTGAGCTACGTTTCCCAGATGTTCGCGAAGGTAGCTCTCGATCACAGAGAGATCTTTGAGGAGAGAACGAAGTTCATCGTGGAAGAACGCGAGAGAATGAAGAGTATCCTCAGAAAAATGGGATACCGAATCACCGATTCCAGAGGAAACTTCGTGTTCATATTCATGGAAAAGGAAGAAAAAGAAAGACTTCTCGAACACCTCCGGGCAAAGAACATTGCTGTTCGTAGTTTCAGGGAAGGTGTTAGAATCACAATCGGAAAGCGCGAGGAGAACGATATGATCCTGAAAGAACTGGAGGTGTTCAAATGACGGTAGAAAGACTGGAAAACGGCGTGATCGTTCAGAGAAACACCAACGAGATCGAGATCTCTATAACACTCGACACGGTACACGGAAAACTCGAAGGGAGTACTGGTGTGAACTTCTTCGATCACCTTCTGAACACCTTCTGTCATTACTCCGGCCTGGGTCTCAGGGTGAGTACCTGCGAAAGCAAAGACGGTATCCTCCACCACCTGATAGAGGACTTTGGAATCTCACTGGGTCTCGCATTCAGGGAGCTCTTCGACTACACGAAAGTGAGAAGATTCGGGGAAGCCACCGTTCCCATGAACGAGGCGCTGGTGGGATGCTACGTGGATCTTTCCGGAAGACCCTTCTTCCAGAAGAACTTCGAGTTCTCCGTTGAAAAGATAGAAGACATGCCCGTCGAAGGATTCGAGGAGTTCATGTGCGGATTCGTAAACCATGCAAGGATCACGGTCCACTTCTTCAAATTCTTTGGAAAGAACGACCATCACATTTCTGAATCTGCCATGAAATCTTTTGGACTCGCGATCGCCCGGGCTCTGGAGGGGTCGGAAAAAAAGACCACTAAGGGTGTGATAGATTGAGGATCGGAATAATCTCTGTTGGTCCGGGAAACATAATGAACCTGTACCGTGGAGTGAAGAGGGCATCAGAAAATTTTGAGGATGTTTCGATAGAACTCGTGGAGTCACCTCAAGACGATCTGTACGATCTTCTGTTCATCCCGGGTGTAGGACACTTCGGCGAAGGAATGAGACGACTCAGAGAGAACGGTCTTGTTGAGTTCATAAAAAAACACGTCGAAGATGGAAAATACGTGGTCGGAGTCTGCCTTGGAATGCAGCTCCTTTTTGAAGAGAGCGAAGAGGCACCCGGCGTAAAGGGTCTTTCTCTCATAGAAGGAAACGTCGTGAAACTGAAGAGTAGAAGACTTCCACACATGGGCTGGAACGAGGTGATCTTCAAAGACACGTTTCCGAACGGGTATTACTACTTCGTCCACACCTACAGAGCCGTGTGCAAAGAGGAACACGTTCTGGGAACAACGGAATACGACGGTGAGATCTTTCCATCCGCGGTGAGGAAGGGGAGAATTCTGGGTTTTCAGTTCCATCCCGAAAAGAGTTCAAAAATCGGAAGAAAACTGCTTGAGAAGGTGATCGAATGCTCGTTGTCCCGGCGATAGATCTCTTCAGAGGAAAGGTAGCGAGAATGGTGAAAGGAAAAAAGGAGAACACCATATTCTACGAAAAAGATCCCGCAGAGCTGGTGAAAAAACTCATCGAAGAGGGATTCACACTGATCCACGTTGTGGATCTTTCGAAGGCGATAGAAAACAGCGTTGAGAACTTTCCTGTCCTCGAAAGACTTTCCGAATTTGCCGAACACATACAGATCGGAGGCGGGATCAGATCATTCGATTACGCAGAAAGACTCCGCAAGCTGGGATACAGAAGACAGATTGTGAGTTCAAAAGTTCTGGAAGATCCTTCTTTTCTGAAATTTCTGAAAGAAATCGACGTGGAGCCCGTGTTCAGTCTGGACACCCGAGGTGGGAAAGTCGCGTTCAAAGGATGGCTGGCGGAAGAGGAAATCGATCCGATATCTCTTCTGAAGAGACTGAAGGAATACGGTCTTGAAGAGATCGTACACACGGAGATCGAAAAAGATGGCACTCTTCAGGAGCACGATTTTTCTCTCACCAGGAAGATAGCGATCGAAGCTGAAGTGAACGTATTCGCAGCAGGGGGAATCTCTTCGGAGAACTCTTTGAAAACAGCGCAGAGGGTTCACAGAGAAACGAACGGGCTTCTCAAAGGTGTGATCGTGGGAAGGGCATTTCTGGAGGGAATTCTCACAGTTGAGGTGATGAAGAGATATGCTCGCTAAGAGAATAATCGCATGTCTCGACGTGAAAGACGGCCGTGTGGTGAAGGGAACGAACTTCGAAAATCTCAGGGACAGCGGTGATCCGGTCGAGTTGGGGAAGTTCTATTCCGAAATTGGAATAGACGAACTCGTTTTTCTGGATATCACCGCATCTGTTGAGAAGAGGAAAACCATGCTGGAACTGGTCGAAAAGGTGGCCGAGCAGATCGACATTCCGTTCACCGTTGGAGGAGGCATCCACGACTTCGAAACGGCCTCCGAACTCATTCTCCGGGGTGCGGACAAGGTGAGCATAAACACGGCGGCTGTGGAGGATCCTTCCCTGATCACGAAGATCGCCCGAACTTTCGGAAGCCAGGCCGTCGTCGTGGCGATAGATGCAAAAAGGGTGGATGGAGAGTTCGTGGTCTTCACCTACTCCGGAAAGAAGAACACGGGCATACTTCTGAGAGACTGGGTGGTTGAAGTAGAAAGGAGAGGGGCAGGAGAGATTCTACTCACCAGTATCGACAGAGACGGCACGAAAGCAGGTTACGACACGGAGATGATAAGGTTTGTGAGACCACTGACTACGCTTCCCATCATCGCTTCTGGTGGTGCGGGAAAAATGGAACATTTCCTTGAAGCGTTTCTGGCGGGTGCCGACGCTGCCCTTGCGGCTTCTGTTTTTCATTTCAGAGAGATCGATGTGAGAGAATTGAAAGAATATCTCAAAAAACACGGAGTGAACGTGAGACTGGAGGGGTTGCGATGACGCTCTATCCAGTGGTGGTTCAGGAGAAAACAACGGGTGAAGTGTTGATGTTGGCCTACGCGAACGAGGAGGCTTTGGAGCTCACCAAGAAAACGGGATACGCGCATTTCTTTTCGAGGGAGAGGCAGAAAATCTGGAAAAAGGGAGAGACCTCTGGAAACACGATGAGAGTGGTTGAAATAAGAAGAGACTGCGATGACGATGCTTACCTGTACATCGTCGATTTTCCAGAAGACAAGGTGGCGTGTCACACGGGAAACAGATCCTGTTTTTTCAAGGTGGAACACAGATTTGAAGAAACGGGCTCTCCCACCTTCTGGCTGGATCTCTACAGACTCGTTAAAAAAAGAAAAGAAGAGATGCCGGAAGGTTCCTACACGTCGAAGCTCTTCAGGGAAGGCAAGGGAAAAATTGCCAAAAAGTTCGGTGAAGAAGCGGTAGAGGTGATCACAGGGTATCTCCAGAATGACAAAGAAAACCTCGTCTGGGAAATAGCGGACATGATCTACCACCTCACCGTCCTCATGGTCGACGCTGGTGTCACTATCCAGGATGTCATGAAGGAGCTCGAAAAGAGAAGAAAGTGATCAGCCAAATTCCTCCGGTGGATCTGAAAGCCCGAATTCGTGGAGAATCGCCTTCACTATGCGCTCTGAAGCCCTGCCATCCCCGAATGGATTCACGGCTTTCGCCATTTTTTCGTATTCTTCTCTGTCCAAAAGAAGCTTTTTTGCGAGTTCGAATATTCTTTCTTCCTCCACTCCTCCCAAAACGGCAACACCCGCTTCGATCGCTTCGGGCCTTTCAGTTTCCCTTCTCAGAACGATCACCGGCTTTCCGAGGGCCGGTGCCTCTTCCTGTATTCCTCCAGAGTCCGTCATGATGAGATAGCTTCTTGCCATCAGATTGTGCATGTCTATCACATTCACGGGGTCGATCAAGAAGACTCTCTCCATGTTTTCGAGCATCGGGAAGACGATCTCTCTCACGGCGGGGTTCATGTGAACCGGGTAAATCACCCTCACATCTTCGAATTCTTCAACGATCCTTCTCACTGCTTTACAGATGTTTTCAAGGGGCTTTCCGATGTTCTCTCTTCTATGGGAAGTGAGAAGGATGTACCTTCCGTCGGAAAAATCCATATTCCTCAAAACCGGATTCTCAAAAACGTGGTTCTCCTTCACGGTGTACCTGAGGGCGTCTATCACCGTGTTTCCAGTCACGTAGATCTTTCCCATGACGTTTTCCCTAAGAAGGTTCTCTCTGTTCCTCTTTGTAGGTGCGAAATGCAGTGTAGAAAGAACACCCGTTAGTCTTCTGTTGATCTCCTCTGGGAAAGGGGAGTACCTGTCATTTGTTCTCAAGCCTGCTTCAACGTGGCCAACCGGGATCCTGTGATAGAAGGCCGCGAGTGCTCCTGCGAACGTAGTCGTTGTGTCTCCCTGAACCAGTACGATATCCGGTTTTAACTCTTCAATCAAATCGTAGAGACCCGACAGTGCGTTCACAGTTATATCGGCAAGACTCTGCCGCTCTTTCATTATGTTCAGGTCAAAATCCAGTTTTATATCGAAAACTTCCAGCACCTGGTCCAGCATCTGTCTGTGCTGAGCGGTGACACAGACCAAACTTTCCACGTTTCGTTCTTCTTCGAGTTTTTTCACGAGAGGTGCCATCTTTATTGCTTCGGGTCTTGTTCCGAAGACGCTGAGAACTCTGATCACGTCCTCCACCTCCTGTTAAAATTGTACACGAGGAGGTGAAGTAATGAAAGCTCTGATTCTCGCAGGAGGATCTGGAGAAAGATTCTGGCCCCTTTCCACTCCTGAGACTCCAAAACAGTTTTTGAAACTCTTTGGAAACAAGAGTCTCATAAGGTGGACCTTCGAACGTGTTATGGAGGAAATGGACCCAAAAGACGTGATCGTTGTAACTCACAAAGACTACGTTGAGAGAACGAAAAGAGAACTTCCAGAGATCCCTGATGAGAACATCATCGCAGAGCCAACGAAGAAAAACACCGCTCCAGCCTGTTTCATAGGAACAAAGCTGGCGGATGACGATGAGCCGGTGCTTGTTCTACCCGCGGACCACAGAATACCGGACACAAAAAAATTCTGGAAAACGGTGAAGAAATCACTCGATGCCCTGGATAAGTACGGCGGTCTTTTCACTTTCGGCATCGTTCCAACAAGGCCGGAAACCGGCTACGGCTACATAGAGATCGGAGAAGAACTGGAAGAAGGAGTTCACAAAGTTGCTCAGTTCAGGGAAAAGCCGGACTTTGAAACGGCTAAAAGATTCGTCGAAAGTGGAAGATTCCTCTGGAACAGCGGAATGTTCCTGTGGAAAGCGAAAGAATTCATCGAAGAAGCGAAGGTGTGTGAACCATCCATATACGAAAACCTGAAGGATGTCGATCCAAGAAATTTCGAAGAGCTCAAAAAAGCCTACGAAAAAGTACCTTCGATCAGCGTGGACTACGCTGTCATGGAGAGATCGGAAAAGGTGCGGGTTGTGAAGGCGGATTTCGAGTGGTCTGACGTGGGAAACTGGTCTTCCGTGAGAGAAATAGAGGGATACACAGAAGAATCGGACGAAGTGATACTCATCGACAGTGAACGCATCTTCGTGAAAACCCACAACAAACCCATAGCGGTTGTTGGGCTATCTGATCTGATCGTGGTCGACACACCGAACGGGATTCTGATCTGCAAAGAAGAGTATGCTCAAAAAGTGAGAGAGGTGGTCAAGAAGCTCTTTCGTACTTCCTGAGGAAAAGAAAGACAAAAAGAGAAACGATCATGGGAACCAAACCGAGAATCCTGTATGAATCGATAAGACCAAGATTTTCTGCGAGCACACCACCTACCGATGAGCCTATGAACGGCCCTATTCCCATAGCGACCCAGAAATACTTTTGTGCTCTGATCCTTGCGGGACCAAACGTTCGAATGAGAAACATCATGGAGTAATAGATCACTATGTAAGTCCATCCCTGCAAGAGCTGAACCATCAGCAGAGTAGCTGGAGAACTTGTCAGAGTTACCAGCAGGTTTCTGAGACCCACAACGAACACACCCGAAGCGAGCATGAAACCCACACCGAGTCTTTTCACTGTCTCATCGGCCCACAGGAGGAACGGCGTCTCTGTGATGGCCATGAGAGAAAGGGCTATACTCGCAAGAGACACGTCGTAGTTTCTTTCCTTCATCAAAACGGGTAGAAAGACAAAATTGAAATTGTTTGCCGCTATACCAAAGATCACTACAGGGAGAAGGAGCCAGAAGAAAGTGGGAAGAGGTTTTTTGCTTTTTCTTTTTTCTTCCTCACCGAGGTCTACTTCTTTCATCGGCTTCAGTATCCAAAAGGTCAAAAGCATCAAGGCAGTGAAAACGTAAAATATCGTGACGAAACCCAGTCTGATGAGTCCGCTCATCAAAAGCGCTGTGAAAGAGAACCCAAAGGTTCCAAACAACCTGATCCTGCCGTAGTTCATTTTCATCTGGTGTGTGATGTCCACGATAACGGACTCAGCAAGAGGAGTCACCGCAGAGAAGAAGAAAGCGAACACTGACATGAATATGAGTTTCAGGTAGAACTCCTCGAACAGAAACAGCCCCCAGAAGAGGATTCCAGCGAACAGAATCACTTTTTTCAGCCAGTTCACTCTTCCTATGGTAGAGGCGATTTCGAAATTTAGATGGTTCGCGTAGAGTGATGTGATCGGCAGGATAGACATCAGAATGCCTATCTGAGATTTCGAGAGTTCTTCGTTTGCCAGAAACTGACTCAACAGTGAATAAACGGCCATCGTGCCGTAGACAAAGAATTCTATCGACATGAGTCTGTACCGCACAAAGTTCCCTCCTTTGCATAGAAGGAATTGTAACATATTGATTCGCTTCCTGAACTTTTCAGTTCTGTGAGAATTAATTGAAATGATTCGTCAGCTGTGATAGAATAAATTTGGACTAAAAAAGTAGAAAATGGAGGTGAACCGATGCAGCACCTGAAAATCAAAATCTACACAACCCCCACCTGTCCGTACTGTAGAAAAGCAAAGGAATACTTCAGATCGCTGGGGCTCGAGTTCAAAGAAGTCGATGTAACAAAAAACCCAAGAGAAGCCGAGCTCATGGTGAAGAAGACAGGACAAATGGGAGTTCCCGTGATCGAGATCGGCAACAAGATAGTCATCGGATTCGACAAAGCAAAAATCGACAGAATCCTCGGAATATCGTGAAAAGCGGGGGATTCCCCCGCTTTATTTTGTCATACCTCTCTTCAAAATCCTGAGCATGACCTTCACTTCTTCAACGAGTACGTTCATGTCTTTTTTCAATAGTTCAGGCTTACCCTGATAGGTCCTCAGATAGACTTCTTCGAATCCGGAAAAGAACCACATCAGAAATTTCAATGCGATTTCCTCCGTTACATCTTCTGCGAGATCTAAGTCTTTCAACTTTTCCCTTACGAAGTCGAAAAAGACCCTCTGTGATTTTTCGAGGTCGAGAAGTATTCTTTTCCTGAGATCTTCACCCACACTCACAAGTGTTATCAGAAAATCCGCTTCTTCGGGATGAGAAGCAGAGTACTCCAGTTTCTTTTCTATCCATCGTTCCATGAAATCGAAGATGTCTCTATTTCTGTTCTCCCTGAGAAAATTCTTGAATTCCCTCTGCAGTTTCTCTACAACATACCTGTATGCCTGGTAGTACAGTTCTTCTTTGTTCTTGAAATAGTGAAAGATCAATCCCTTGGCTACTCCGGCCTTCTCCGCTATTTCGTCTGTTGTGGCTCGATCGTAACCTTTTTTTCCAAAAACCTCGATCGCCGCTTTCAATATCGCATCTTTCTTCGACAACACGATCCCTCCATTACACAAGAATGTCTTTCTTTGAAAACAGAACGATCGAACTGATCAGAAGAGCTATGTTCACAAGTACAAAGAAAAGACCGGAGAACGTCGGAAAACCGTGCCTTATGACAGTGGAGGGATCTGCGTAGGAAAACGGAGTGAAATACTTCAAAAACTCCGCTTTGTCCGTGATCTTCGATATCATGTTCAAAATGTACAGAACGAACACAGTACCGAGCCCAAGAGAGAGTGCTCCGTCTGATTTTGTGGTACCCACAAAGAAAGATATGTTCATCGATGTGAAGTGGAGACAAACCTGACTAAAAGCGAAGGCAACAAACTTTTCCACTTCAACCGGGCTTGAACTGTAGATATTTGCGAACACGAACAGACTGCTGAACAAGAGCGCATCGAACACGAGGACGTGTGTCAAAGATGAAAAAAACTTCGAGATCACAACTTCAAGCCTCGAAACAGGTTTCGACAAGAGAAACTCAACGGTCTTTTCGTTTTCTTCTCTCGAAATACTCCTCACACCTACCAAAGAAGCGAAAACTCCTCCAACGAGTGTTACGTAGATACTGGACACCATGGCGAGGTAGTTCATGATGTTGGAAAAGTCCATGTCTTCTAACCCAAAGAGTTTCACAAACGCTTTTGGCATTACCTTCATCCACTTTGTTATGAACTCTGTCTCCTTTACCATACTCGGATAGAACGCGGCGTACATGAGCTGAAGGAGAATGAGAACGACCGTCCAAGCGATCGTGCTCTTTATGTACCTCTTCATATCCCATTTGAATATGTTCATTTTTCTCCCTCCCGATAGTAGGACATGAATATCTCTTCAAGAGAAGGTTCCTCCACCCAGAAATCGGACAGTTTCAAGCTACGAAGAATTTCAATGAGTCTTTCAACACTTCCTGAGAAGAGGAACTCTGCTGTGCCGTTTTCAAACTTCAGTCGATTCACTTCAGCCAGATCTTTCAGCTTTTCCAGATTTTCTCCTTTGACCCGGACCACCTTGTACCTTTCCCCTTTGAGATTCTCCACCTTTTCTACCCTGATGATTCTTCCATCCTTTATCATCGCCACACGATCACACAGCTTTTCCACCTCGCTCAGTATGTGAGAAGAGAAAAACACGGTCGTTCCTTTTTCTTTCTCTTTTTTCAGAATTTCAAAGAAGGTGTTTTGAACGATAGGATCGAGTCCATTCGTGGGCTCATCCAGGATAAGAAGTTTTGGCCTGTGCATCAAAGACTGAACGATAGCCACTTTCTTTTTGTTTCCCATGGAGAGTTCCTTGATACGTTTTTTCATGTCGAGCGAGAAAACACCACAGAGCTCCTTCACATGATCCCAGTCTACCCTTTCGTAGAAACTGGCAGAGTACCTGAGAAATTCCTCCACCGTCACTTCCGGATAAAAGCTCACCTCTCCTGGAATGTAACCGATGTTCTTTCTTATTTCTTTTCCTTCTCTCAGAACGTCTCTTCCGAAAACCTCTGCCAGACCAGAATCCGGAAAGATCAAACCAAGAAGAAGCCTTATGGTGGTTGTCTTCCCGGCACCGTTCGGTCCGATGAAGCCGAATATCTCTCCTTCTTCAACTGAGAAAGTTACACCTTCTACTCCTCTGGACTTTCCGTAGTATTTAGTGAGATCTCTCACTTCGATCACCGACACGTTTACACCTCCTTGATTGACTGGTCAGTCAAATTCTAACAAAATAAAATCAGACATGTCAACATGCCTTTGTGGGATGAGATAAATCTCCTGAATTGAAAGCATTCATCATCGAAGAAACTCTAAAATTTTACTCTCGATCTTTTCTCTTTTCAGTTTTGCTATTCTCTCGAGTGAAAACTCATCCTCAAGCCAGCAAACGAATTTGTACCCGAGACAGTAACCCAGGAGCTGCTTCTCAAAAAGTTCATACCACGAACCAAAGAATGGATTCAAAGGTTCTTTTTCTTCTATTCTTCTCAAAAATTCCCGTTTGAGTAAATCTTCGTTCTCTTCACACCAATCGAACCATGCTGACATGTAACCACGAGCCCTGATCCATTCAGGAACGGGATATTTCGAAGAAAAGAGTAAGTCTGGCACCTGGGCAAAACACGAGACAAGAACGAAAGACATCATCAACACCACAATTTTTTTCATACTACCTCTCACCCCGATGGACGTTGTATGTGCGGGTGATCAACCTCCCAACGACCAGAATCAGAAGAGCAATCACCACTCCAAACAGAGCACCGTTCATGTCTATGAACACATCGTACAGCGAAGATCCTCTGTTGTGAAAAACCTGGTTGTACTCATCGAGAACGGCTATCAATGTAGGTAAAGACACTCCCAACAAAATAGAAAACACATACTTTCTAAGATAAGTATAACTAAACGTGAAAGAAAGAATGCCCATTATAAAATAAAGTCCAAAATGGGCAGATTTTCTGACAAGATCTTCCCCCGTTGGTTTTTTGTCAGGGAACCACCATTTTTCGAGTAGAGATCTCAGATTTTTGTACCAATTTGTCCGTGTGAAATCAAGAACACTATCTATCTTTTTGAGAAACTTATAAACGCTCCCGGACTGCCTTCCAGAAACATCAGGGGGCTGCGATGAAAAGTAAAAGACAAGACCGATCCATATCAATATCAGGATTAGAATCAAAAAAGATCTTTTCATCCTATCACCTCAACAGGAATTCTACCATCGTTTCGTACTTCCTATAACTAAATGTTAAAATATTGTTGCACCCAAAAACTCATCAGGGGGTGCTCCTATGAATTTTCCACGATGTAAAACTGTGGAGAAGTCGCTCCCGATCTTCCTCAAGGGTGAAAACGAAGGTGTTTTATTCATCCACGGTTACACGGGATCACCCCACGATTTCGAGTACATGGCAAAAGAGGTGAACAGAGTGGGTTTCACCGTTTCCGTTCCGAGACTTCCAGGACACGGAACCTGTGGTGAAGATTTTCTGATGACAACCGCTCGAGACTGGCTGAGACGCGTCTTCGATGCATATTACGATTTAAAAGCCATATGCGATAGAGTCCATGTGGTTGGACTTTCCATGGGTGGTGTGATCGCCCTGATACTCGCATCTCAGATGAATCCTCCAAAACTGGTCACACTTGCCGCGGCAACACATGTTTTCGACAAAAGGATAGTCCTCACGCCTCTTTTGAAGCTCTTTTCGAAGAAGATGCCCCGCAAAAGCACAGAAAAGTACGAAGATCCGGGCATCGAATACCTGAGAAAAGAGTACTGGTCTTACAACTGGCCCAAGCAGGCAGCGGAGCTCTACAAACTCATGAGACTGGCAAGAAAGAGTGTTTCGAAGATCACATCGGACACTCTCGTCGTTGCGGCAAAGAACGACAACATGGTTCCCATGAAGGCAACCGAGTTCATATACAACAACATCAGATCAGAAAACAAGAAGCTTCTTGTTTTTGAAAAATCCGGTCACGTTCTGAGCAACGACGTGGAGAAGGAAGATGTCACTAAGGCGGTCATAGAATGGCTGAAGGGGGAATGAAGATGGCAGTGATATTCATTCTGATTCTCATGGTCCTCCTGAACGCGGATCAGATGGTGATGTCTCCGAACATAGGAGCGATAGAACAGGAGTTCAACATCACTGATGCTCAGATAGGTCTCGTTGCGTCGTCTTTCACGGTGATAGGGGCTCTTGTGAGCCTTGTGTGGGGGTACCTTGCCGACAGATACAGCAGGAAGAACCTTCTCATCTACTCCATTCTCGTTGGTGAGATTCCCTGTCTCATGAGTGCGTTTTCTCACTCCTACGGAGAACTCTTTTTCTGGAGAGCCCTCACCGGAATAGGTGTGGGAGCGTCCTTTCCCATTGTTTACTCGATGATAGGAGACATGTTCGACGAGGTAAAGAGAGGAAAGGTCGTGGCTCTTATATCTTCTGCGATCTCCATAGGAAGCGTTCTTGGGATGATCGTTGGGGGTTTTTTGGGACCGAAATACGGTTGGAGAGTTCCCTTCATCGTGGTTTCTGTTCCAAACATCGCCCTTGCGATTTTATCCATCTTCGTTCTGAAAGAACCGAAAAGAGGTGCCTTTGAAAAAGGCATCGGTGAACTCGTTCAATCCGGGTACGAGTATCCGAAAGCGCCGAAACTCTCTGATTACGCAAAACTTGTGAAGGTGAAAACGAATCTTCTTTTGTTCTTTCAGGGTATAGCAGGGACTATTCCCTGGGGTGCCATTCCTTACTTTCTTGTGGAATTCTTCAGAAGAGAAAGAGGTCTTTCGGTGGAGACGGCTACCCTTGTTTTCCTCGTGTTCGGTCTTGGAAACATCGCTGGAATCATCCTCGGAGGACTGTGGGGAGCGAGCATCTACGCGAAATCCAGGCCATTTCTACCGCTGTTTTGCTCGATCACAACCGCTCTTGGAACTTTCTTCACCGTTATGACCCTGGACTACGTGGGAAGTCTTCTCGTTCTCATGTTACTTGGTTTCGTCGCTTCTTTCACCGCGAGTCTCACGGGTCCGAACGTGAAGTTCATGCTTCTGAACGTCAACGAACCACAGGAAAGAGGAAGGATATTCTCCATATTCAACCTCACCGATTCGCTCGGAACGGGATTTGGAAAATTCGCGGGAGGAGTGATGTCCGTTGCCCTCGGATCTCTCGGAGCTGCCTTGAAAGTCTCCGCTTATTTCTGGCTTATCTGTGCGGTGCTGCTCTTTGTTCTGGTTTTTTACTTCACAAGGGACGTGGAAAGACTTCAGAAAAGCATGATGAAGCTGGCCAAAGATATTTCTTCTTGAACTCCCAGAGAGTGGAGGTACAGCATGGATCTGAAGGTTCTCCTTTCGGGTTTCTCCTACTCCACGATATTCGGACTTTCTTTTCTTTTCACGAAGAACGCTCTCGATCATGTGACTCCCCTGACTTTTCTTTCTTTCAGATTCAGCGTTGCTTTTCTCACTTACCTTCTTCTTTTGATAACCGGCGTTGTGAAGCTTGGAAAGAAACCCTACTGGAAGCTCTGGAAACTCGTCCTGTTCCAGCCTGTGCTTTACTTTCTTTTCGAAACGTACGGCCTTCAGAGGGTGAACTCCTCGGAAGCGGGTATGATCATTGCCCTCATCCCGGTCGTTGTCAACCTTCTTGCTCCTTTCATACTCAAAGAGAAGGGAGATCTTCTTCACTACTTTCTTGTGGGAATGGGTTTTCTTGGAGTTTCGTTGATAGTTGGTTTCAACATCACGCCTGGGAACATCATTGGGAAAGCCTTCTTACTCTTAGCTGTTCTCTCCGGAGCGATGTACAGTGTGCTTTCGAGAAAGTTTTCAAAAGAGTTCACACCTGCTGAAATCACTTTCTTCATGATGATGACCGGAGCAGTTTTCTTCACACTTTTGAGTCTTTCAACAGGAGATTTCAGACCGGTGTTCAACGTCCATGTGGTAATCGGTACCCTGTATCTCGGTGTTCTTTCTTCCACCGTCGCGTTTTTCCTTCTCAACTACGCCATAGGGAAAATGTCTCCCATCTTCACCACCCTCTTTTCCAACTTCACAACGGTGATTTCTGTGATAGCTGGGGTTGTTTTCAGAAACGAAACGGTGGAAATTCAACAGATTGCAGGGATGGGATTGATAATCGTTTCTATAATCGCAATGGCGGTTCGTAAGGAGTAAATATAGTCTTGTAATAGAATACTTGCGAAGGAGGTGAATTGATGAGGAAAACTTACGAGGTAATACGCGCAATTCTTCGGAAGACAGGACCTATACTGAAGACAAAACTATTGAAATTACTTTTCCTTGTTGATTATTATGCGATCAAAAAAATTGGGAAACAAATAACCGATTTAGATTACAAGAAATATTTTTATGGTCCATATGATAAGAATTTTGAGCTTGTATTGAATAAAATGTATGTAGAAGGTCTTATCCACACGGAGGAACATATTATAGAACCTGGTCCCTTTGAAACAGGAAAAATTAACCTTTCAAATGAAGAAAAAGAAATATTAGATGAGGTACTGCAAAAGTATGGGGAGATGACTCTAAATGAAGTCTTAGAAGAAATTTACAAATTAGATGAAATAAAAAAATATTCCCTCCACTCAAGAATAGGAAGTGAAAAATTTGAGAAAAATAGAAATAGGCCCTTGGTTATGTGATACTCCTGCCAATGACAATCTTTCCGACGTCTTCACGAAATTTGAAAACGCTTCTAATCGACATTTAAGGGAGATCTTGAAACTATTTTTCATCTACATGTTTTTCTCTAGACTGAACAAATTGTATATTGTCTCTCTCGAGCGAGAACCCGATAGCTATGAATTGTGTGTTGCTCATCCCGATTTACTATTGTTCCCAACACTTAGAAAAGGTATAGTTGTCCCCGTTGAAGAAAAAGATATGTTCGAAGTTGAAGACTTGAATTTCCAGATGTGTAAGTTGATATCTTCTTTGAATCTCCTGAAAGTACACCAGGTTCAGAAAAATTTGGAGAAATTATCACGAAGAGTTCTGAAGATACCCAGTGGGAATCTTTATCTCCTCCCCAATCCCCTAAAGAGGGTGGGATTCTTCATGCGGTGTGCTCAGCTTACGAGCCTTAACCACTCCAGGCCGGTCAAAAGCCATACTCCTACCTTGCAATAGACGCGATTTAAAGTGCAAAGCAGTTGTCTGAGATTTAAAAACTGATTCACTTAGAGTTTCCAGAATAGAGAGTCAGAAGGAAACATTGGAAATGGAAAATAGATGATGGCACAGTAGTCGTACACCTGAATCCGCCAAGGAGGGTTTCTCTTGATCCCTGCGATTGTTCTGATAGTAGTTTTTGCTCTCATCAGTGTAAGAAAGTTTGGTAAAGTAAAAATTCAAATGTGGCAGATAATGCTTCTTGGGGCACTTTGTGTCGTATTAACAGGACAAATTTCTATCTCCAGTGCTTTGAAGTCGATAAACCTTGAAGTTATGTTGTTTTTGTTCAGCATGTTCATTATAGGGACCGCTCTTGAAGAAAGTGGATACCTGCATCATCTTTCTTACATCATCTTTAGAAGAACTCGCAACAAAACAGAACTGATCTTTTCAATCGTTTTTGTGTTCGGTATTTTGTCAGCGTTTCTTATGAACGATACTACGGCAATCATTGGTACTCCCGTTGTTCTTCACCTTGCGAGAAGAAACAACATAAAACCGTCGATTCTTTTGATCACTCTTGCTTTTTCCGTGACTGTTGGAAGTGTTATGAGCCCTCTCGGTAATCCACAGAATTTCATTATAGCCACGGCGGGAGTTATAAAGAATCCTTTCTTGGACTTCTTTAGATATCTCGCCTTACCAACTGTTCTTAATCTCCTGGTAGTGTTCTTCATGGTGAGAATTTTCTACAGGAAACATTTCGTAAATGAAACGATTAACCATATCAAAGATTCAATTGAAGATGTTGAACTCGCAAAAATTTCCAAGATTTCGATTGTTCTTCTTTTTTCCCTGATCATTCTCAAAATCATTCTTGCTTTTTTGAAGTCTTCTTTGAACATTGAACTGGTTCATATCACACTTCTCTCTGCCTTACCCATTCTTATTTTCAGCAAGAAGAGAAATGAAATCATCAAAAAGATCGATTGGCATACTCTTATCTTTTTTGCTTCTATGTTTGTTCTGATGCAAAGTGTCTGGGAAACTGGAATTTTCCAATCTATCTTCGAACGCCTGAATTTTGATGTTCTTTCCGTATCTGCGATCTTACTGGTGAGTGTTATCATGAGCCAATTCATCTCAAATGTACCCATGGTTACACTCTATCTTCCAATACTTCTTGAAGCTGGTGCTGGTGTAAAAGAACTCGTTACACTTGCTGCTGGTAGCACAGTGGCCGGAAATTTGTTCATACTTGGTGCTGCCAGCAACGTCATAATCATACAGAGCGCCGAAAAAAGAACGGGAGACACAATCACTTTCTGGGAATTCACAAAAATTGGCCTTCCACTAACGGTAGTAAATATTCTCATCTACTGGTTTTTTTTAAAAAACACTCCCTGAAAAAATCCGTTCCCGCTTAAAACTCCCCCCTTTCGAATGAAGCCAAGTTACATTCCACGAGCACAAAATGTTTCTGTATTATGGACAAAAATGATACAATAGGTAACGATATGGTTTATATCGCATATTCCTATTCGAGGGGGGAAATACATGTCGGAAAAAAGCCTCTATGAAATGGCAGTTGAACAGTTCAACCGTGCCGCATCGCTCATGGATCTGGAACCGGACCTTGCAGAGGTTCTGAGGAGGCCAAAGCGAGTTTTGATCGTTGAATTTCCAGTGAGAATGGATGACGGCCACGTCGAAGTCTTCACCGGATATCGCGTGCAACACAACGTCGCAAGGGGCCCAGCCAAAGGTGGCATCAGGTACCACCCGGATGTCACCCTCGATGAGGTGAAAGCCCTCGCATTCTGGATGACATGGAAGACGGCTGTGATGAATCTGCCCTTCGGTGGTGGGAAGGGAGGAGTCAAAGTAGATCCGAAAAAACTTTCAAGAAGCGAACTTGAAAGACTATCAAGAAGGTACTTTTCAGAGATTCAGGTGATAATAGGACCGTACAACGACATACCCGCACCGGATGTGAACACAAATGCAGATGTGATGGCGTGGTACATGGATACGTACAGTATGAACGTAGGTCACACCGTTCTGGGAATTGTCACGGGAAAACCTGTGGAACTGGGAGGATCCAAGGGACGTGAAGAAGCTACAGGACGTGGCGTTAAAGTGTGCGCAGGACTTGCAATGGACGTTCTTGGAATAGATCCCAGGAAGGCAACTGTTGCTGTTCAGGGATTTGGAAACGTTGGTCAGTTCGCCGCCCTTCTGATTTCTCAGGAACTCGGATCAAAGGTAGTTGCAGTGAGTGACAGTAAAGGAGGTATCTACAATCCCGAAGGATTCGACGTGGAAGAACTGATCAGATACAAAAAAGAACACGGAACGATCGTCACATATCCAAAGGGTGAAAGAATAACCAACGAAGAACTTTTAGAACTGGATGTTGATGTTCTCGTCCCTGCTGCTCTGGAAGGTGCTATCCATGCTGGAAACGCGGAAAGAATAAAGGCAAAAGCTGTGGTGGAAGGAGCAAACGGTCCCACAACACCTGAAGCTGATGAGATTCTGTCGAAAAGGGGTGTTCTTGTGGTACCAGACATACTCGCCAACGCTGGGGGAGTCACGGTTTCTTACTTCGAATGGGTTCAGGACCTTCAGGAGTTCTTTTGGGATCTTGACCAGATAAGAAGTGCTCTGGAAAAGATGATGAAAGGAGCATTTGAAGATGTTATGAAGGTAAAAAAGAAATACAACGTCGACATGCGAACTGCTGCTTACATTCTCGCGATCGATCGTGTTGCGTACGCCACAAAGAAGAGAGGTATCTATCCGTGAAAAAAGCCCCACCGGTCGGTGGGGCTTCGTATTTATCAAACTTCAACCCATGGATACTCTTTTCTTGCAAGCTCATCCACCGCCTGAAGGAGTGCCACTCCCGCTTCTGTCAGTGCGTTTTCTGCTATGAATTTGGATATCCTGGCGAGGTTGACAGTCTCATCGAAGGTTTCCGGATCAACACCGAGTTCTCTTTCTACAGCTTTCCAGCTCTCCGGGTTTATCCTGATCCTCTTCTCCCTCATATGAAGTCCACCGTGTGTTCTTATAGCCTGAAGAAGCCTGATCACAAGGGGTGTCACCGGTGCTTCCACGTCGTCGGAAACAGCAGAGAGAGCTCTCTTCATGAGTTGACCTGCTTCTGTGAGCGTGACAACGTTTGTGGGCAAAATCTCCACCAGATTCTTCGCTTCGAGACTGTCGAGTGCAATTCTTTCCTCCTCTGAAAGATTCATATCTTCGATAAAGACACCCGCTTTGTACGGAACCTTTCTGAGAACCTTCATTTCCACGTTCGTTATGAGTGGCCTTCTCTCAACTTCGACAGAAAGCCTCGCGTAGAGGCGACCAGAAGAAGTGGGAGCTGCATCGCTGACGAGACCTTCTTTTCTTGCCTGTTCGTACCACTCCACGTTTGGAGCTGCGAACTCTTTCTTTGTCATGGTGATTGATTTCACACCGACAGCTGTGATACTCCTGAGGTTCTTTCTCTGATCTTCGAGCACTTCTTCACCATAGCTGGTCAACTCGTACACAAGTGTTCTCCTTGCTCCGTGTCTGTGTTCTCTCGACTTCAAAAGGCCGAAACCTTCAAGATTGTAGAGTGCGAGTTTCACGGTGAGGTCCTTTCTCTTCCATTCCCAGTCTACTGCCTTTTCTATCTGCTTTGGTTCTGGGAAGACATCCTCTTCCTTTTCATGCCTCTTCCAGAGCTTGACGATCACTTCCAGGAGTCTTGCTTCGTCCTCCGAGATCTGGAAAGCGGGAGTTATGAGGTAAGGACCCTTTTTGTATATCTTCCACGCGAGGTAGAGATGCTCCGCCATTGGGTGAAGTTCTCCCGTCCAGTCGATGAGGCCCCTTTCAAGAAGTACGTTCCTTTCAAAGTCACTCAACCGGTTACCTTCGTAAGCCTTCGCAACGGTGTCCAGAACGAGTTCGTCGAGGATCAGTTCATCCGTCACAACAAGACCCTTTCTGAGCGCCGCTCTGATTTGCTGTCCGAGTCCTGTGAGAGCGTAAATGTCGGACTTCGGAACAGAGAAGGCTATCATCCTCATCGCTTCGAGCTGGAGAAGTTCATCTCCCTCTACTGGAAGCGTACTGGACTCCCCCGGGCCCTCCACCATCTTTCTCAGGTACTTCGCAACTTTCGAATTTACGATCAGTCTGGGATGTGAAGCGTGGTAAACCTCATCGAGAGTGTAAGCGTGAGGTGTGAGGTTTCCTTCCTTCGCAAAGCCTCTCTCTTCAAGCGCTTTAGCGACTTCTCCTCTTACCCTCGACTGAGCCAGCTTGGAGTATCTGATCATGGAAATGACTTCGGAACCGATCCACCTGAACGAGTCGTCCCATTCCTCAGGATTCTTCAAGACACCTTCTCTTATCATGTCCGTGAGGAGTTCTCCAAGGATGTTACCAGAAAAGGTCAGATCGTACATCTCAACACCGACGGGTTTGACCAGGCCAGCAAGTTCAAGGTGCCACAGCGTTTCTCTGTCGAAGTCCTCCCATTCCTTTACGCTGAACTCTTCTCCCTTCTCGTAGAGCTTCTTCAGCACGATCGCATGCCTTTTTGTTACAATCATTAATGCCACCTCCTTTTCTATGTGTCTTCTCGCATTAATATTTTACCACTCAGTTTCTTATGAAAAGTGAAATAGAAGGTAATCCATTCGGACTGGTACTTATTCCCACGTAGAAACTACCGGAGGAAATATCGTTCATGTTCAAAAATCCGCCAACTGTGATATAGAACTTGAGCCCTTCCATGTACACCTCTTGGAAAAGGTGATCATAGATAACGTGCTCCTCTTCTCCATTGGAAAATCTCAGTCGAGCGATTCCCAACGTGTTCCCCGTGTTTCTGAGAAGAATAAAACCATCGAAAAGCTCTGCACTGTTTTTGAAAAGCGTCTGGGCAAAAGACACGTCGTAGGAGAAATCCTCCGAGTTTAAAAGCTGAAACTTGATGTTTGCGGAGAAACTTCCGTCTTTTCCAAGCGCTGAAGTCAGGCCAGCGAAACAGAACAAACTGTTCAGATCGAAAAGGTGTGAGAGGTCGTCATTGAGAAGATTCAGGGACACCTTCAAAGAGGAAGGCATATCCAGCAGATACGTTCTGAGATCGACACCCACTCCAATGTTGTTAGCGGCTCCTGCTTCACTGTTCAGAGATGTTTGGGTCGAACTGAAGTTCATTTCAAAGGTAACGTCGAGTCGTGTGTTTGCGGAAACAGGAAAATCACCTAAAACCCCCGTCAAACCGAAACTGTAATCCCCAGAAGAGGAGTATTCACCGTACGCTGTGAAATTGTCCCTGGAAGCCACAAAGCCGGTGTATTGATTGAAATTTCCCTTCAAATCAACAGACGGCATCAAAAACAGGAAGGTGTTGTTTTCCACGTTCGAGAACATGAGGAAAAGAGAGAAAGCGTTGTCAAAATACACTGGAAACCACATCGCAGGCTGGAAAAACTTTCTCAGTCTGAAGCCGAACTCGTTTCCAGTGGAAAACTTTTTGCCTTCTATCACAAAAGGTTCACTCTTTTTCACTTCGACCACCACAGGTTCCATACTCAGATCTTTTCTGTAAACACCCGTTCCCCCTGTCTGGCCGTATGGGATGTAACTTATGTAGTAAATTTCACTTCCCTGGATCACAAAATCTTCCACGAGGCTCTTCGATGAAAGTCTGTGGAGTTCTTTCTTCTCAAGATCGTAGTAGCAGGGAACGGTGTGTTCTCCTTCCACCTGAACGAATATTATTCCATCTTTCCAGAACTTCACGTACGGTCCTTTCATTGTTTCGTTTTTCAGTTCAAGGATGACTTCTCCGTTTGTTTTCAGAACGATAATGTCGTTTTTCTCTGTGAAGAGCGCCACAAAACGATCTGATACGTCCATGTACCTTATGAATTCGTCGAGCGTGGTGTGAAACTCCGATCCTTCTATTGTTGCTTTTCCTGTCTTCGTATCGTAAAAGGCAAGGTAAACCTTTCCGTTTTCCACATCGAAAGCGCTTATGTTCCCCTTTGAAATCTGTCTTCCACCCTTCACATCCCACAGGACATTTTCGTAACGGTTGAAAGATTTTTCTTTGGTGAGCACGTAGATCTTCTCTCCATCGATCTTCACGTCCAGAACGTTTCTCACGGGAATCTTCTGAACTTCTTTCCCATCCAGGTCAAGGATCTTCAAAATCTGTTTTTTCATCCCCGTGTACGAAGTGGAGGGCCCGTACTCTTCCGAAAGGACAACCAGATGGTCCCCGTACAAATCGATCTTGTGAAGCCAGGTGTTTTTTGCGCTGTATACAAGATCTCCCTGAGGGTACTCGTGTTTTGTGAGAGAATAGATCCAGTCCGTGTAGATCTCTTCGCGCGTTTTTCCAAAGACCTTCTCGTATGGGTCCTTGAAACCCTCAAAGGCAAAAGTACTGAACGTTTTGGAAGTTTCCCTGAAAAACTCCTTCACTTTCTCAAGGCCGTACGTCTCCACAAGGTAGCTGTAAAACCCGGCTGTGAAGTTGTAGTACAGAAGCCCGTCTCTGTAGTCGTCATCGGGTGCTACTTTTATGTAACCAGGAGATGGAAAGTTGGGAAGTGAGTAGTAGAACAGACCATTCGAGAAAAAAGGATTGTTTAGTCTTCCAGATGAGATCGAGAAAGAGCTCTCGTTGAAAACGGTAACACCCTCCACCAGGTCGCTGAAGAGTTGGGGATAAAGAGGAATTCCCGTGAGTTTTGTTACCGTCTTTCCTATTTCGTCCTGATAGGTGAGATGGCACATGTGGGAGAATTCGTGAATGAGAACGTAAGCGTACCAGTCCTCGAGAGAAAGGCGAAAGGAAAGCCAGCTTTCAGGGGGCCACAGGTAGACCACAATCGTTTTATGAAAGAAAGGCATCGTGTAGCCATTCGAGATGGTGCCCCTGTCTTTGAGGACAATAGTTATCCGTCCCGGGTCGTTTCCAACGAGCTCTATCACCTTCGGCCTGATCGCCTCGAAGATGTTTCCAACAAGAACGGCGTTTTCAAAGTATCCTTCTGGATAAACAACATCCGCGTGCTCGAAGTGGAGAACACCGGAGAAGAGTTCTGCAACAAGTAAAAGAACGACGGCAAAAAACAACCTCTTGATCAATGTATCACCCCTTCCTTTCGTTTAACCACTTTCTCAACGTCTCGGCTTTCTCTACCCTGCCCAGTTTCAAATATGCCTGATATTCATACTCCAGGGATAAAACCGGTATTTTCATTCCATGTGTTTCTACAAACCTTTTGTATTTGTTCAAATCTACGGGATCTTCCCAGGTTCCATCTTCGAGCCGTTTTCGAATATCTCCCATAATTTCAACTTTTATTCCATCGATAATTAATTCACCGAAATGAGAACAGATTTTTTCCGTGGAAGAAAACCTGACCTTTTTGCTTACGAACTCAGAGAAAATGCGTTCGATTTCATAAGCTCCTTCTTCATCAGTTTGAATGTCGATATCGTGAACTTCAACAGGAACTCCCTGCAGCGCAAAACTGAGACTACCTGTAACTACCCAGTTCACTTTCTCATTTTTCAGTCGGTCGTATATTTTACGAAGAACGCGAAGATATTCGGGCCTTATCATCTTCTCATCTCCCCAGACAGCTTTTCATCTAAATCATACTTTTCACCATTATGTTATCACTCCAGAAAGTCAAAAAGAGAAACTTTTGTAACTTCCGCCCCCGAAAGCAACTTCCGACCCCGGAAGTGATATAATAAAGATGGAGGTGATCGACTTGCTCTTCTCCCTCACTCCCAAGACGAAAAAGGAAGATCTCTTCGACAGAGAAAAAGAACTGAAAGACCTCGAAAAACTGCTCCAAACCTACCCGATCGTTGTGATCACCGGTCTGAGACGGGTTGGAAAGTCCTCCCTCGTGAAAGTCTTTCTGAACGAAAGCGATCTCTTACACATAACCGTGGACGGAAGAAGACTCTACGAAACATCGGGAGGTAACATCTCATCCCATCATCTCACAAGATTTCTCGGAGAAGAGCTGTCCAGAATATCGAAATCTCAGAAACTTATGAACGTTCTCAAGAGGGTCCGTGGGATCACGGTGAGTGGAACATCGATAGAACTCAATCCAAAGGAGTTCAGTCTCTCTGATCTTCTCGAAAAGCTGAACGAAACGGCAAAGAGGCGAAAGAAAAAGATGGTCATCTTCTTCGATGAGGCGCAGTATCTAAGATACTACGGCTCTCGCGGCGGAAGCGATCTTCTGGCACTCCTTGCCTACTCCTACGACAACTTCGAAAACGTACGCTTCATCATCAGCGGTTCAGAAGTCGGCGTTCTCCACGATTTTTTGAAACTCGAAGACTACAGCTCACCCCTCCACGGCCGTGGAATAGGTTTTCTCACGGTGAGACCGTTCACCTTCGATCAATCCGTGGACTTCCTCATGGAAGGCTTTCGAGAGGTGGGAGAGAAGGTCAACTTCGACGTGGAAGAAATCGTGAGAGAAATAGACGGCATAGTGGGGTATCTCGTCCTGTTTGGAGTGAAGTACCTCGAAAAGAAGAACAAAGATGAAGCGCTGAAAGAGGTGTTCCATGCCGTGAAGGCCCTTTTTGAAAAGGAAATGGAAGAGCTCAGAAAAAGGAGCGAAAGGTATCCGTTCATATTGAGACAGATCTCAAGAGGTATAAACACCTGGTCTGCTCTGAAAAACATCTTTCGCGCAAAAGGCGACTTCATCGGTGACTCCCGATTGTACTCTCTCCTCGAAACTCTGGAAAAGATGTCCTTCATAGAAAAAACACAGAACGGATACAGAATAGTTGATCCGGTTTTTGAGAAGATTTTGAGCGAATGAAACGGAGAGATTCGCTACTTTCCTTCCGTGGTTTTCCGGTACTCTTCTTCTGTAACAGGTCCAAACCACTCTGCAGGACCGAGATGAACCTGTGTACTGATACCTATATGTACGAGTTCTTCATTGGGGGCCGCGCCATGCCAGTGAACCACGTTCGGTGGTATCTCCACCACATCACCTTTTTTCAAAACTCTTGCGGGTTTTCCTCTTTCCTGGTAAAAGCCTCTTCCCTGGGTCACGATCAGGATCTGCCCTCCTGGATGGCTGTGCTAGTGTGTTCTCGCTCCTGGCTCGAACACCACGTTGTATACCTGTGTGTTGAATACTCCGTTTTCGTCAGTAACCAGCATCTTCACCCAGACGTTCCCAGTGAAGAAGTCGCTCGAGCCTTTAGAACCCTTTTCAAAGATATCATCCACCATGGTTGTACCTCCTCTTAGTGGTTTTTCATGTTTTTCACCCAGAATTCTATTGCTTTGTCAATCCATCCTTCCGCAATGGTACCTTCTCCAAGCCCAAAACCATGTGAAAGCCCAGGAAAAACAATTATTTCTGCATCAGTTCCATTTGCCTTAATCCTTTTGATCCTGTCCATCATAACCCTGTAAGGTACGATTGGATCGCTTGTTCCTACAACTGCGAATGTTGGTGGTTCTTTCCCAGTAACATCTGTCAAAGCAGTATATTGCATTATTACAGCTGCCGGACGTGGATATCTCTTTTCTCCAAAACTCTCAGTACCATGGCTTCCGACCCACGCTACAACACGGGCTCCAGCAGAGCCTCCCCACAATGAATAATCCTGCATGTCTATTCCAAGTTCATCGGCGTTCTCATATAGAAACGCAATTGCTCTTGCAAGATCTTCACAAGCAGCTTGAGGATCTGGACGATAAATTAAAGCAAAAGCGTTGTATCCTCTTTTGCTGAGTTCAAGAGCATGTGGAAAACTGTCTTGCATTGCTCCGACATATACGAATCCTCCACCCGCAACAATAATAGCTGTCTTTGCACCTTCATTACCACGAAAGAAAAACAACCCTGTGTCTTTTTTGCTTGGATCCTTTAATTTTTCTTCATCGGAGTAGATATCATAGAAAATAGTTTCCCCTGCATCAGCCCGTTTTTTAAGATAATTAACAATTTCTACCGTTTTACTTGGGTTGATATTGCTATACCACATGAGAGAAAGTTCTCCAAGAGTATCTCCACTGTAGTAATTTTTGTTTGTTGGAAAAAGAAGTCTACCAAAATCCTTAAAAGCTGGATATTTAATTACCTCTTCAATTTTTGTATTTACAGTAAAATCCTCTTGAGATTGGCTCTTCTGCAAATTCGTCTCAGCCTCCGACAAACCTTTTTTGATATTATTTTGAACACCCCAAAATGCTTTCAACCCGTTGTAGATATACTCCATTGCAGCCTTCATATCATGAGAATACCCCTCCTTAACACGAAACGCAAAATTACCGTCATGTCTTTCATCGATATTGATAAAATAAGGGGACATTTCCATAAGCTCTACTCTGGCTTTATCGTAGCTGTACGCAAAGTCATTTGTTCCTGTAATAATGAAGACAAAATAATCATTCAGATCATGTCTACGAGCTGTGGCAAAGATCTCCTCATCATCCAGAGTGGTACCGCAGCTCATCGGCAGGAAATAGCGGAAGTAATCGAGGGCGTATTGGAATGTTCGCCAGGTTGCAACCGCACCCATGGAAAACCCTCCGAATCCACGATGGTCACGGGAAGCGATTAGGTACTCTCTTGACGTGCTTGCAGCATAGGTGCTGTAGGTCCCTTCCACCGCAGGGATCAAATCGTTCACCAATTCATTATGGTAGTTCCTTGTCAACTGCATTGCCAGGGAAAAGCTGGTAGAATCCAGTCCATTTTCATTCGTGTTGTTATAAGTCGGACATACTATGATCAGTGGCCTGATCTCTCCTGCAGCAATTGCATTATCAATGATATTCTTAAGCGGAGAGGGTCTATCTGGAGTGCCGAGCATGGTGGTTTCATCTCCCCAACCACCGTGCATCAGATAAAAGACATCGTATTTTCGGTTTTTATCATAGCCATAAGGAAGATATACGATTGCACGTTTTTTAATGATCTTTGATTTTTCAGAATAGGAGAAAGATTCATAAGTGTCATAATATAATTCCACCAATGTTCCTGGTTGAGATGATGGTCTGAAATATTCGTTTGGAATCTCTTTCAATTCCTGAGGAATCTTTATGTTTATTACTTCTGATGCCACATTATCACTTCCAAAGCCCAGAGTCCACACAAGAAGGGTCAGCACAATCATCGAAATATTTCTCATTTTTATCATCCCAGAAAACTATATTTTCCGTGAACAAATCCATTTGACGATCTCGGGATCCCTGTGGGAGAAGAACGCACTCTGCCCTTCATCGAGCGTTGCGATCTTTTCCATGTCTTCCTGCGTGAGTTCAAAATCGAAGATACTGATGTTTTCTATCATTCTCTCTCTTCTCACAGTTTTGGGAATGGCAACGATTCCTTTCTGGGTGAGCCATCTCAGAATGACCTGCGCAACCGTTTTGCCGTACTTTTCCGCGATCGATCTGAGCACTTCGTTCTGGAAAATGTTTTTTCTTCCCTCAGCGAAAGGACCCCAGGCTTCAGGCTGGATGTTGTAATTTCTCATGAATTCGATCTCCTCTTGCCTCTGATAAAACGGATGAATCTCGATCTGGTTCACCGCTGGGATCACCTCATGATGAACGATCAAGTCCATCAGTCGATCAGGATGGAAATTGCTCACACCTATGGCTCTTACCAAACCATCTCTGTACAGCTCTTCCATAGCCCTCCAGGCACAGTGTATATCTCCAAAGGGTTGGTGAATGAGATAAAGATCGATGTACTCAAGCTGAAGCTTCTTCAGAGACTTTTCAAAAGCCCTCTTTGCAGACTCATAACCTGCGTCCTGTATCCAGAGCTTGGTGGTGATGAAGAGTTCTTCCCTCGAGGTGAGTCCTTCTTCGATAGCCCGTTTGATGGCCATTCCCACAGCTTCCTCGTTCATGTAGGCTGCTGCAGTATCGATGAGTCTGTAACCCACCTTGATGGCCTCATAGACACATTCTTCAGTCTTTTCTGGTGGTATCTGGAAAACTCCGTATCCCAGAATAGGCATTTCTACACCGTTGTTCAAAGTGACTTTTGGAACCTGCATGGTAACACCTCCCATCGATGAATTCATGCTTCTGAAGTTCTCGTACCAACCTTTCCCGCTACCGTGAAAAAGATCGAAGAAGGTACAAAAATAACGGACACCAACAGCACAGAATGTTTCATAGATACGTCATCTTTTCCATATCCTCAGGATATCTTCCACCTTTTATTTCTATTCTTGAGAGAGCATCGTTTATTTCCTGGAGCTCTTCCGGTGTGAGTTCAACAAAAGCCCCTCCGATGTTTTCCAGAAGGTGTCTCAGTTTTGTTGTGCCGGGTATGGGAACGATCCAGGGTTTCTGTGCAAGAAGCCATGCGAGAGCTATCTGTGATGGTGTCGCACCCTTCCGCTCAGCGATCTTTTTGAGGAGTTCTACGAGTGCAAGATTTTCCTTCAAATTCTCTTTCTGAAAGCGTGGAATCCTGCTTCGAATATCTTCCTCATCGAACCTGGAGTTTTCGTTTATCGTTCCTGTAAAGAATCCTTTCCCCAGAGGACTGTAAGCCACAAAGCCTATTCCCAGTTCTTCACAGGTGGGAAGTATTTCCTCTTCAGGTTTTCTCCACCACATGGAGTACTCGTACTGCACCACATCAACAGGACAGACTTTATGAGCTCTCCTTATCGTTTCGGCGGAAGCTTCGCAAAGTCCAAAATGCTTCACCTTACCCTCTTCTATGAGTTCCTTTACAGTCCCAGCTACTTCTTCTATTGGAACGTTCGGATCCACCCTGTGCTGGTAAAGAATGTCTATGGCTTCCACCCTGAGCCTTCTTAGAGAACCTTCCACTGCTTTCTTAATGTGTTCCGGCCTACTGTTCAGACCTTTCCAGCCTGGCCTTCCATTTTCGTACAGCTCGAAACCAAACTTCGTTGCTATCACGACCTCACCTTTGAACGGCTCGAGTGCTTCGCCTACGAGTTCCTCGTTTGTGTAAGGACCGTAAACTTCCGCAGTATCGAAGAAGTTGATACCAAGCTCCACGGCTGTTCTGATGAGTTTGATCATCTCTTTTCTGTCTGGAAGATTCTTCTGGCCGAAGCTCATTCTCATACAGCCGAGTCCTACGGCAGAAACCTCAGGTCCTCTCTCTCCAAGTTTTCTCTTCGGAATGCCCATGTTTTCCCCTCCTTTCGCTCTAAAACATACCGCTATCTGCTCCGGAAACGTTAGAAAGATATTCTCGAATATTTGCCTGATTTTCCATCAAAGGGTAAAATCTTAACAGAAAGGAGATGAAAAAAATCATGGATGAATTCGATCACACTCGGAGAAAGCTGATTGAAAGGATTTTACATCTCACAGAAAAACAACCCGTGGTGAGACCACTTCCGGGTCTGACTGTGGGCAGGAGGGAGTCTCCTACAGAACCTTCCACTTACATTCTTCCGCCATCGATATGCATCGCAGTTCAGGGTGCAAAGCGCGTTCTCATTGGAGAAGAGTACTACATTTATGACGTGGAGAATTTTCTTCTCAACTCTTTCGACATTCCCGTGATTGCCCAGGTGATAGAAGCTTCTAAGGAAAAACCTTATATCGGAATAACCTGGGAGATAGACATGGAGATCCTCATGGAGATCGTTGTTGAGCAAAAGCTCAATACAAGACCCACCGCGTCATCCCGCGGTACATCGCTGGGGAAGGTCACTTACCAGCTCTTAGACGCTTTCAAAAGGATGCTGGATCTCCTCGATGAACCGGAACACATTTCCGCACTCCTTCCCGTGATAAAAAAAGAGATCATCTACAGGCTCCTTGTGAGCGAACAGGGATCAAAACTCATCCAGATTGCGCTCTCTGGAAAGAACGATGTGATAGCAGCATTGAATATTGAATTATCTGAAAGAACACTTCAGCGAACCCGTGAACATGAAAAAGCTTGCCGAGACCGTCGGAATGAGCGTGTCGACTTTTTATCAGAATTTCAAGATTCTCACCGGCATCACTCCTCTTCAGTACCAGAAAAAGCTTCGATTGTGCGAGGCAAGGAAGCTTCTCATGGCAGGAAACGATGTCACAACCGCAGCCTACCAGGTGGGATACGAGAGCCTCTCTCAGTTCAGCAGAGAGTACAAAAGATTCTTCGGTGTTTCTCCTTCACAGGATGCAAAGAATCTGAGGGAAGAACCTCACACGAGGATCCTTTATTGATTGCAGATGATGGTGCTTCTGTGCTATAATATGCTCGGAGTCGGTAATTAGGTGAGAATAATTAAAAAGGGGAGATTCCTATGGAAAGAGAAAAAGTGGAACTTTTTAAGGAAGTGCTGAAAAAACTCCACGAAGGTGAGAACGTGGAATCTTTGAAAAAACAATTCGGAGAACTGCTCTCGCAGATTCCACCGTTCGAGATACCCGTCATCGAGCAGGAATTGATAAAAAGCGGTGAGATAGACGTAAGAGACATCATCAAGATGTGCGATCTTCATGTTGAGTTCTTCAGGGGAGCCGTGTCAGAAGCCGGCAGAGAAATAGAAAAGCTCCCGAATGGACACCCGCTAAGGACGCTCTACGAGGAGAACAAACAGATACTAAAAGATGCGGAAGCTTTGAGTTTGCTTGCTTCCAGCACGTTCTCTCTTCCAAAAGACGATCCTCGCAGGAAACAGTTCTACGAAAAACTCGTGCAGCACGTCTCAGGGCTTCACAGAATAGGTCTCACCCATTACACGAGGGAAGAGATGCTGATATTCCCATACATCGAGAGAAGAGGTATCACAGCCGTTCCAACAGTCCTCTGGTCCAAACACGACGAGATCAGATTGAAGATAAGACTCCTTCTCAATCTTTTGAAGAAAGAAGAATCTGATGAACGGCTGAAAGAAGAAGCCCTGGAACTTTCAAGGATGCTCTCAGACATGGTCTTCAGAGAAAACAACATACTCTATCCGACACTGAAGGTTCTTTTCTCTGAAGGTGAGTGGAAAGCGATAAAGCTGCTGGAGAAAGACATAGGATACTACAAGATTGAAGTGACAGACGAGTGGGAAACTTCAGCGGAGCCTGTTCTTCCACACCAGATGGATCCAACCGTTTCCCCTGAAACTTACGAGAAACTTCCCGATGAGATCAAAAGGGTTGCCGGAATGCTCACTCCAGACACCGAATACTCGTTGGTTCGAGACAACGATATGGAAATAGAAAGTGGTTATCTGTCTTTGGAAGAACTGAACGCTATTTTCAAAACGTTGCCGTTCGATATAACCTTTGTGGATAAACACGGAAGAGTACGTTTCTTCTCTGGAGGTCACAGGATCTTCCACAGAGCTCCCACCGTTCTTGGAAGACCGGTCCAGTTCTGTCATCCCCCAAGGAGCGTTCATATCGTGAACAAAATTCTCAAGGCTTTCAAAGAGGGAAGAAAAGAACCTGCGGAGTTCTGGATCAACATGGGTGACAGAAAGATCCACATACGATACTTCCCGGTCCTGGACAAAGAGGGAAACTATTTGGGAACACTGGAAGTGGTGCAGGACATCACAAGGATAAAAGAACTCGAAGGAGAAAAAAGGCTCCTCGACTGGAAAGACTGAAAAAGCGCAGGTTCTCCTGCGCTTTTTTCAATCACTCGTTTTGTAACCCATAGGTCTTCTCTTTGTTGCCCAATTTAAACGATGAAATTTATGTTTTCTGATAGTATATAAGTGATAAATTATATAAGAAGGTGATTATATGAAGCTTCATGAGTTGTTCCATATCCTTTCAAACGAAACCAGGCTGAAGATTTTAACTCTTCTTCTGGAGGAAGAGATGTGCGTTTGTCAGATACTGGCAAATATAGGAACAACTCAGCCGAACATTTCACAGCATCTCCATGTTCTCAGAAACCACGGCATTGTCAAATCTCGCAGAGAAGATTCCTTCGTTTACTATTCGATCGATGAAAGATTCATCGAAGAATATCCGTTCCTTTTCACTATTCTCGAACGTGCGAGAAAGGAATATGATGTTAAGACCGTTAACTCCTGTTCTTTACCAAATCTATCAAATAAGGAGTGAGAAATTTGGCGACCTTCATCCTGATCGCACTGATCTTTGTGGCTTTCTATTTCGTTCCGTTCGGGCATCCAATTGTTGATCAGAGTATCCTGAACGGGTTCTATTTGCTCCACGAATACGCACGTGAACATGTTCTCCTGTGTCTTGTTCCCGCGTTCTTCATCGCGGGAACGATATCGGTGATGCTCAAAAAGGACGCCGTTTTGAAACTCCTTGGCCCAAACGCTAGAAGGATCATTTCTTATCCTGTTGCTGCGATTTCCGGTGGTATTTTGGCCGTCTGTTCCTGCACCATTCTTCCGCTCTTTGGAGGGATCTACAGAAAAGGTGCGGGTATAGGCCCTGCAACCACTTTCTTGTTTGCTGGGCCTGCCATAAACATCGCAGCGATATTTCTGACAGCACGAGTTCTCGGATGGGATTTGGGACTTGCCCGTCTCATCGCAACGATAACAGCGGCTGTCCTCATAGGTTTGATCATGGAAATGATCTATCAGGAAAGGGGAGAAGGTGGACTCGCGTTCACCTCCGATGACGATCAGTACGGTGTAAGAGGAATAATATTCTTCTTGATACAGCTTGGATTTCTGGTAACGAGTTCTCTTGGTATCAACCAGACCTTCAAATATTCCCTAATGACAGTACTTGGGCTTTCTGCACTCTTCATGGCTTTGTTTGGTTTCAAAAGGGACACCGTTCAAAACTGGCTGTACGAAACCTGGGATTTTGCAAAGAAGATACTGCCGTATCTCTTCATCGGTGTGTTTTTCGCGGGTGTTTTGACCAGGCTTTTGCCACAGCAGGTGGTAACGGCGCTTCTTGGAAGCAACGGCTTTTTATCCAATCTCGTAGCGTCCGTCATAGGTGCTCTCATGTACTTTGCCACTCTTACGGAGGTTCCAATAGTTCAAGCTCTGCGAGAACTTGGAATGGCAAAGGGACCGACTCTTGCGCTTCTCATGGCCGGTAATTCCCTCAGCCTTCCGAGCATGATCGTTATCACAAAACTCCTTGGAAGGAAAAAGGCCTTCACCTACTTTGGTCTTGTGGTCATCTTTTCGACTCTGTTTGGACTGATATACGGAGCGATTTAAAAGGAGGGATAGTATGGCAAAGAAAGTGGAGATACTTGGGAAAGGGTGTCCGAGGTGCAAACAGACAGAAAAAATCGTGAGAATGGCAATCGAAGAACTGGGAATCGATGCGGTCGTTGAAAAGGTTCAGGACATAGACGAGATCATCTCAAGAGGTGTCGTGGCAACTCCTGCGGTAGCGGTGGACGGAAAAGTTGTCATCTCTGGCAGAATTCCATCTTTGGATGAAGTCAAAAAGGTACTTCAGCAGGCTTAAAACAGAACTCTGTTTAAGATAAAGCCGCCTTCTCAGGCGGCTTTGTTTGTATCATCCCCTCCTCTTTGAAGAGTTTTTTCATGCTCTTTTTCGCTTCCCATACGGCGTAATCCCTGACGTCTTTTGAGATGGGTCTGTTCCACACAAAACTGAGAACTGCGGCATCGTCTGCTAATCCTATAACAGGATAATGAACACTATCGTTGTTATTACTCTCCACGGAGTTTTGTACTCTCCACTGTACCAATCTTTCAAAAGATTCGACAGAATTTTCGTCCATTTTTAGCCAAAATCGAGTTTGACCTTACTTTCTTCTCCAGTTTTTCTGAATTTTTCAAGGCCTTTCTACATACTCTTCACTTATTTCATCAATTAATTTCTGAGTCTTTTGTTTCATGTACATATCTCCCCCCACAGTTCAACGAAATTCGGAAAGAAAATCGTATCAGTCATATAATTTGACACCAACCGGTGTACTTGTGAAAAACTCAGGGGGAGTTATAGATTTGACAAGTTTTCAAGTGCTAAAATTCTAACAGATCGTGAGATATCCTCGAACTCGAAAAGTCAGGAATAAAGGCTTTGACCAGTTCAGGAATGAAGAATCTATCACTCTCAGGGGATTGGGGGAAAAATCGTGAACAATCTTTTGTTTAAGAAAGTAGATTACAGTGTGGGTGGACTGCTGGAGAGCATCGATAGCGGTGAAATAGGCCTTCCTGATATTCAACGGCCCTTTGTCTGGGATACAACCCGTGTGCGTGATCTGTTTGATTCTATGTACCGTGGTTATCCCATAGGAACTCTTCTTTTCTGGGAAAATGGTTTTCCAGGTGAACACCGTACTATTGGGATAGGTACCAAGCAAAAAGTGCCTCGCCTGCTCGTTGTGGATGGTCAACAGCGACTCACTGCCCTTTACTCCGTGATGAAGGGAGTTCCCATCGTAGATAAGAACTTTCAACAGCGGCGCTTGAGAATAGCCTTTAATCCGATGGAGGAAAAATTCGAGGTCACCAATACATCCATTGAGCGCGATCCTACCTGGATATCTGATATCAGCATCCTGTGGCAGAAAGGTTTCGCGCCGTACGATTTCATCTCCAGTTTCATGAAGAGATTGGAAGAACGGCGTGGTCTAACCGAAGAGGAACGACAGCGAATTCCTCAATCCATTCAAAAGCTGGTCAACCTCGTCAATTATCCGATGACCGCTCTGGAAATTTCCGCCAGCGCCACAGAAGAACAGGTTTCTGAGATATTTGTTCGTATAAACAGCAGAGGTCGTACACTCAATCAGGCCGATTTCATCTTGACGTTGATGTCAGTTTTCTGGGATGAAGGGCGCAAACAACTGGAAGAGTTCTGCCGGCAGGCCAAGCATCCTCCTTCGGATAATCGTCCTTCACCTTACAACCCATACTTCAAACCCCAGCCGGATCAACTATTGAGAATCGATGTGGTACTGGCTTTTCGTCGTGCCCGGCTGGAACACGTGTATTCCATTCTACGGGGCAAGGACCTTCAAACTGGTGAATTCTCACCGGAACGTCGCGATGCCCAGTTCGCTCTCCTGAAAAAGCACAGGATGATGTCCTCAGCTTACAAAACTGGCACGACTTTTTGAAAGTGATAAAGCGTGCCGGATATATCCATCCCAGTCTTATTACCTCTGAAATGGCGCTGGTTTACACTTACTCCCTCTGGCTCATTGGCAAGCAAGACTTTGGCCTGGACCAGCACACTCTCCGCAATCTGATGGCACGATGGTTCTTCATGAGTTCGCTCACCAGTCGCTACTCCTCTTCTCCTGAAACTCGTATGGAACAGGATCTCGCATTGATACGAAACTGTTCCAGTTCAGAAGAGTTCATTCGGACACTGGAACAGGAAATATCGGCGGTCCTGACAAATGATTACTGGACTGTCACGCTCCCTAACGAACTGGCCACAGCTTCCGCTCGCAATCCGGGACAATACGCTTTCTTTGCAGCTCTCTGTTTGCTCGACGCTCCGGTACTCTACTCTTCTATGAAGGTTCGTGACCTTCTCGATCCCACATCACAATCGCACAAATCAGCGCTGGAAAGGCACCATCTCTTTCCGCGCAAACACCTTGAAAAACTGGGCATCAAAGATAAACACGACATAAACCAGGTTGCCAATTTCGCTCTGGTAGAATGGCACGACAACGTTGATATAGGAGATCGCCCTCCTTCAGACTACGCACCTGAATACGAACGTCGTTTCCCACCCGACAAACTCAAAGAAATGTACTGGTACCATGCACTGCCCGAAGGCTGGTACAACATGGATTACTGGACATTTTTGGAGGAACGCCGACGTCGAATGGCAGAAATCATTCGAAAAGGGTTTGAGAGTTTGAAGTGAAAAAGTCAGTCTAATTGGAAGAAATCACCTCCTGCGGTATATTTTCTGTCCGAGTGAAATGACGTATCGTTGTTTTGTTTTTATTGTCGATCCAAATATTTCGGTGATATCAATGTCTTTATTCTCGTGAACCAGGTATATTCTTCTTTTTTCATCATCGAACGGGCTGAAGATCTTTAAAATTACGGGCTTTTTACCTCCAAGGTTGGAAACTATGTAGATCCAGTATCTATCCCGATTGTCATTTGCGAATCTGTGCTCAGCCGCGGTCAACTCAGCGGACAGCCACAAGGGTTTGTGTCCCTTGACTTCTATGTACTTCTCACCTTCTGGTTCAGAGACTTTTATATCGTAGTGTTCCTTCAAAGAAACATCCTCTACCTTCCAGTCAGAGCTTTCCCCATACTTTTCAATTAGACGCTTCTTTTCTATGTTCATAACAATTTCCATGGCTTTTCTTTCACTTTCAAGAATATCTTCGAGTGGAACGAAACCTCTTTCCATCCATCTTTCATAGTCGTTCGATGGAAGATCAAAGCTGTCTGGAGGAAGGCCGAGGATTTCAAGAATGGAAGGATGAAATAGTTTAAAAATGGAAAATTCCCTGTCGGATACACCCTCAACTCTCAAAATCTCAGATGACTTCGTGTCCAGATTTATGAACAGTGAGCCTGTTTTCATAAAAGATTCATTCAGTTCAGTGTCATAATCTGTGTGTTTATTCATGATGCTTTGTAAATCTTTGGCACTCCGATCTATCAATTTCGCGGTTTGAATATCCATCTTCTCTTTTGGATTTGCCCATTCAATAACGAACCATTCTTTTGAAAACACATCTGCCAGCTTTTCCAAAAGAGAAGTACCACGGTAGAGCTGAGGTGAAACGTTTCCACCGATTTCAATTAGTACAGGATACTCGTATATCTTTCTTCCTCGATCGATGACTTCCACCTGGAAAAGTCTGTATTCTTTTGACTCATTTTTAACGGCTATTTTTAAACACTTCTCGTTCAGAAGTGGTTCATGTATTCTATCTGTCAGAATTTTAAAAAGGTATGAACCTATACTATTGATAAAACTATTTTCAAAAACTGATATGTACTTTTTAAGTTTCTCGAAAACGATCTCCGATTCCATATCGTCAGGTAAAAGAACACTGTTCAGTTCTTCTTGAATTTCATTACAGGTGTTCAAAGGAACGACTTCTTCGATCTTCGTTCTGAGAGATTTCAAAGTGCTGATTATACGTTTTGTCTGTTCATCTAAATTCCTCCTTTTGATGGCAGAGAGCATCAGTTCGAACTCGGACACAGGAGAATCCGAAGTTTCCTCGTCCTGAACGTTCTCCAGCCGATACTCGAAATTTCCACTGAGCGTTCTCGTTCCAAAAACTGGCTTACCAACGTTCGGCCCAGTTCCAACAGCATCAGTTATGTTCAGGATCTTCTGATAAAGGCTTTCCAGTATCTGAAGATCTGCCTCGTGGTTGAGAAGAAGGGTGTAAGCGATCGTTTCTTTTGTCTGATTCAGTCTCCAGATTCTTCCCACCCTCTGTTCGAGCTTTATCGGACTCCAAGGGATTTCGTAATTGATCAGGATGTTTGCCACCTGCAGGTTCAATCCCTCGGATGCCACATCGGTTGAGATCAGTAGTTTTCCATCGTTTGCAAATTTCTCCACCTGTTTTTCTATTTCTTCGCTTTTCATTCCGCCATGAAGTACAGATATATCCTTTTCCTCAGAAAGGTGAATACCTTCTTGTTCGAGGAGTGTTGGAAGATTGTTCCTAAGGTATTCCAGTGTGTCCTTGAATTCTGTAAATACGATCACCTTTTCGTTTTTCTTCAGGTGATATGCGAGAACTTCGGCAAGAGTTTTCAACTTGCTGTCGTTTTTTCCGATGGTCTTTCCAATCTTCAGGATCTTTTCTAACGCGTTAATCTGTCCTTTATCAAGAGGGTATCTTTTGGCCACGCTGTTTATTATGCTACTGATCAGATCGTCTATTTCTGAATTTTCTTCCAGTTCCATCTCATCGTACCCGAGGCCGAATATCTGCTTGATCTGATCTTCCAGCACGTCTTCACCTGAAGCCCCGGAATACTGATTTTTGATGATGTTGTTTATAGTTTTCAAAGCGGATTCGTAACTCGAAGCCGCTCTTTTTCTCAAAAGTACAGCAAGAAGAGCAACAGGAGAGTTCATATGAACATCCTTGACCATTTCAAAGAGCACTTCATCCAGTTCCTCAAAGAAACGTTTTTCTTCTTCGGTAATATCAACTATCACAGCGTTGAAATCGCACTTTTTGAAGATCTCTCTCTTCTCCAGATCGTTGACAACCTTTTTTGTTCGACGAAAAACCAGAACCCCGTGAGTTCTTCTGTAGAACTTCTCGCTGTCCAGAGCGTTCCAATCGGCTGTCAGTGTTGGATCAAGGAGTCTGAGCCTTTCTATATAGTCTTTCGGATTACCTCTGTGCGGTGTTGCGGAGAGAAATACGATGTTGAGGTCCTCTTTTGATTTTTCGATCAGACTCTTCAAAAAGTTGTATCTCTGTGTGTTGTAAGTTACATTATGAACCTCGTCAACGATTAGAAGATCCCAATCTATCGCCGAGAACTTTTCTGAATGGTTTTGACTCTTTGCCAGATCGATTGACACCACAAAATACTCGGCAGCATTATTAAAAGTAGCCTTTCTGAGAAGTTTTCTTTCCACTTCGCTTCCATTCGTTATGACAACCGGTTTTCCTCCCAATCTTCTTATCTCCTGTTTCCACTGCTCTCTGAGGATCTTGGGAACGAGGATCAGAATCTTTTTTGCTTCACCTTGAAGCTCTAAATATCTCGCTATTGCAAGAGCCTGGATGGTTTTTCCGAGGCCTATCTCATCGGCTATTAGAATTCTCACAGGCCTTGAAAGCATGGCATGACAGAGCGTCTGAAACTGATGCTTGAAAGCTTCTATTCTCCTTCTGTTCGAGGGAGAAGTCAGCGAGGAATAAAAGAGAGCGGGATTGCTCAGTGTAACTTTTCTGAGTATGACCTCAGGTAACCTTTCCAAGCCTTTCTACCTCCAGGATACGCCTTGCAAGATAATTCAGCACTCTCCGATTCTTGGCTTTCCAGAAAGTGTATTTTATCTTCGAGCCCCAGAACCGTAGAGTTAAAGGTTCCATTGAAAGAACGAGATCCTCGAGATACCCCCACTCCACAGGATTCTTCAAAACAGACATCAAAACACCGTAGATCATCAATCTCAAGTACGCGTAGTCATCCGAGACCTTCAGTACAAGCTTTCTGGATCGATCATTTTCCATCTGAAAAAGGCTGATCTGTTCATCGTGTATCGCTCCTACTTTTTTCGCAAAGTTCAAAAACTCTGGCAAAAACACCTTCGCACGTGCCTCTGCTTTCCCGGGTATCTGCTCTTCTTTACCGTTTTTTCCAGCGATAAAAACCGGAACGAACTCCGCCAGCTTCTGAGTTCTCTTCACAGGAAGAGTGGACTTTTTGACGTACTTCAAAGATATGCGGTATTCGATCGCACTGTTCATTTCTGATCTCCTTTCTTTAGAATGAATGATACTTTTCCATTCAGAGGTTTCAGTTTCTCAAAGATAAGGTCATTGATCATCTGTGGTTCCGACAAACGGAAGTTCACATCGAGCAAAGCCTTTGTTCCCAGAAAATCTTCGAGCTCACCGGCAATGTATTCAAAAGTTTTTCTGTCGGTTTCACTGAACTGAACTTTCCACTCAGGCTTTTCCGTTTCGAGACGACCACTCACCACTCCTTCGAAGTCCTCTGGTAGAGATTTCAGTGTATCGAGATCTCTGATGGATTTCACGGAAACAAGAAACATTCCTTTGTGAGTTTCGTCCAAGGTATTTGTCTCAAGAACACTCGATTCAACTTTCGGTACAAGAACGATCTCCTTGGGAATCATTTTCTCTTCACTTTTTGCCTCTATCTTCACAACTTTCTTCTCAGACGGTATGGTCATATTCCATAGAATTTCAAGAGATTCACCCTCTCTGAGAAAAACGTTCTGATAGGAAAGTTCCCCGTATTCGGATGAGAGTTCGATCTCGGCATCACCAAAAGCGGTTATCCTAACGGGGATCTCTACTTTCTCGCCCGGTTTTCCTTCAACGCTTCGTCGGGCTACCTCAAGGTCGAATTCTCCTTTTTTAATCTCCACTTCTTCCTTTTTTTCCAGGATTAAACCGTACATAACGGCTTCTTCGTCCCCTATCTGACATTCCTCGTTCTCCACAGTAACCAGGTTCTTCAAAAGCTCTGAAAATTCCGAACTCGGAAGATAAATTTCGTACCACACGCGATATCTTTTTCCATCCCTAATCTCATCCTTTTCCTGTTTCAAAAGCTCGCAGACTTGTCTTCTGAGAGCTTCATTAGCTGGCAGAATTATGTCATCGGGCTCAACTTTGGAGATCTCCACGCCGCTTTCTTGTGCAAAGTCGGGAATCTCCGAATAGACCTTTTTGAATAGTATCTTTCCTTTTCTTTCAAGGCCGATCTTGAGCTTTCGAACAGCCTCCTTTATCGACTTCTTGAGATTCTCAAAGTCCACCATGGGTGCAGAGGGATTCGAACAGATGATTTTTCTCAGTTCTGACACGTAGTATCCTTCTGGTTTCAGAATATTGAGGCCGATGTTTTCTTTCAACCAGTTAGCGAATTCGATGAAATCGAATTCCTCTACGATCTTTCCTCTGCCTTTCAGAGCAGAATACACGTTTTCGACAACAGATTTCGAGCTGGCAGGAGCGTCAGCGGTGTCTATACCATCTTTAACCGGGTAAGCTACTTTTCTGAAAGAGCCCACAATTTGATTCTCAAGGTCTTCAAGGGCCCTGTTTCTTATATCTCTGAGCTGGTTCAGCTGTATTTTCACCACGTCTTCTCCATACTTTCCATACATCTCTTTTACCGTGTCCATCACCCTCTGGCATGCCATATCTCTTGCCGTCGTCATTATCAGATGTTTCATCGTTCCCGGAATGGGATAACAGACAACCACAGTGTTCTTGTAAGTTCTGCTTCCAGAACCGATCTGGAACATAATGCCTTTCAGTAATTTCTCATCGACATCCTCACTCACCAGTACGAAGAGCTTGTACATTTCATTGTCCATAAGTTCCTGTGGTTCTTTGCTAACGATCACCTGTTCGAAGAACCTCACGTGTTCTTCTACAGTGGATCCCTTACCTCTTGCTGCGATACTCCTTTTTTCCCTCACTAACTGGTCCACATATCGGACAAGCTGGTTCCAGATCTCACCATAGCTGCTTTCGATGAGCTCCTCAGTTTTGCTGTCAACCATCTTTGTCACGTTGGCAACTCTCCAGAACCAGAAAACACCGTCTTTTCTGTTCAGAAAGACGAAGTGTGGATGGGATTCTATCTCTTCGACGGTGTCTTTTATATCAGCGGGAATCCACTGTTTTTTGGAGAAAGTTTCTGGGTCGTAGATCGCTCTCGATATGGTGGTCAGCGTTGGGAAATCATTTAGAGGAGTCGGTGCATCGAATGGATATGTTCTCAAAAAGATGTAAGTGAGAATCATCCTTGCAAGCTCTGGATGTCTGAAAGCTCTGTACTTCTCATCGTTGACCAGTTCAGCATCTATAATCGAAGCGTAATCAGCGAACTTCGACTTTTCTCCAAAGAGCATTCCCCTTATTCTGTCATTTGTAAGATCGATGTGAATAGGAAGTATGATAGCAGGTGCAAATCCCTCTTTCTCGTAGCGATCGATCAGGTTTCTCACAACGATTCTGGTTATTCTGATCATGTCCCTCGTTCTCTGAAGATCCGTCTTTTCTATGATCGTTCTCAGAATCTGTATGTATTCGGGATGGAACGGATAGGTTCTGGGTATTTCATGAGTGAATCCTCCGTGACCGAAGATTTCCACATCGTTATTTTCAGATCTTATTCTTTCCAGTGTTCTTCTTCGGATATCGGGATCCACACGCTTGAATATCCTCTTTTTCAAGACCTCGACGAGTTCGTCGTTTATGCCAACGGTTCTCACAGGTGTGTAAGAATCAGCCCCACCAACTCTTCTGACAGCATCCCACAGAGCCCTTACAACACTGTGGTTGTATTCTTCCTGAGTCCTCAGATTGCCTCCTTCCTCTGTCATGGGAAGTGTGATCACCATAGAACTCGTAGAGCTTGAAAGAGCCGTGGAGAGCCTGTCGATGAAGTTGTCCACGTTTTTTGCGTAACGGCGGTCCTCTTCCGCTCCAGAGTTGTAAAGGTTGTCAACGTAATCCGCAATTTCGTCGATCAAAAGCAGTACTTTTTCGCCTCTGAATAAATCCCTCAGAGTTTCAATGTCCGGCACCGTGAGATTTTTATCGTTTTTCTCGACGATGGAGTACTTTCCAAGGGAATGTGCTATGTACCCCCAGATCGTCTTCACACTGTAGGGGCCCACGTCCAGAGGAATACTTGGCTGACCTACCCTTCCCTTACCATACACGGGAACGACCTTTACGCTTTCTCCAAGGAGCTTTATCCTCTCTGCCAGTTCTCTTATGGTTTCTCTTTTTTCGGGAATGTATCCCTCGAGGACCTCTGGGTCTTCCAGAGCTTCAGGTGTTTTGAAGGCGTGATACAGGGTGAGGAGCAGATGCGTCTTTCCACCACCGAAGAGAGAGTAGATCAGAAATATGTTTCTTCTCTCTTTTCCCTCGAATGTATCAAGGATTCTTTTCAATATCTCCACCGTTGCATCGGTGAAATACGTCCTTTTGAAAAACTCCTTCGGATCTCTGTATATCTCCGGCGCTTCACCGGTGTACACATCCCCTAATTCCGGCGCAACTTGAGAATCAAAACTCTCATCCAGAACGTCCTCCCAAACTTCGTAAGGACCGAATTTCATCACACAGCACCCCCTACATAACCCAGGAGTCTTCTCATCAAAACGACTTCGAGGAATCCGTCCTTTTCCAGCTCCCTGTCTATCTCTGAAGCGAACTCTTCTTTCATCCTCCTGACAGGATCTATTTTCCTGATGTAGATCTCCGCGTAGTACTCAGACACGAGCCTCGCGATAAAAAGGGCCTCTTCTACCTCACCAGCCCACATTTTTCTGAGTTTTTCTATCTCCTCTTTCACTCTGGAGCGTCCAAGCAGTGAGTAGTACTCGAGAAGCTGAAGCACATCCACACTGTTTTTTGGTTTTGGCTCTACCGGATCGAGTTTCTTTTCATGAAGGAACTTCTGGAACTCCTTCGTGTCCAAAGCTTTCTTGCCGAGAAGATCCGGTGTGTAGAGCGTGTATTCTTTACTGCTTGAAGATCTCTTCTCTTTGAGAACTCCACTGCTGATCAACTCACTCGGATCTGTTGATGTTGCGAGCCTGAGGAGGACGATATCGTTCGCGCTCAAAGATGCGTTTCCAAATAGTATCTTGTAAGCGGTGTAGAACATGGCAGTGCCAGAATGGAGTGTTCCAGTTCCTTCGATCTCCGCAATCGCGTTCACAATTCCTCTTATAGTAGCGGGATATACGTATTCGTTCAAAATTTCTTCTGTCGTAAGAGGACCTTTCAGGGAGGAAATTTCTCTGTACTTTGTGACTTCCTCGAGGGCAGCCGCCATCACACCGTACAGCAGATCGAGTCCTTCATAACCATACTCTATGAATTCACGAGCCGAAGACTTTGCTTTTCTCTCGATCTCTTCCTTCAGAGTCGATATTTGAACGGTTTTTTCCTCTTTCTGTTTTCTCCAGACAGCAACGATCGAGGTGTCGAGACTCATTTTACCCCTGCTCACGATGCTCGTTTCCGATTCGGTTGTCAGAGGGATTGCCCTCGTTATTTGAAGTCTTGCTCGCCTCCAGCCGGCTTCAATGAGGTTTATCCAGCTTCCCGGATCTGTGTGAGCGTAGTAGGTGACAAGAACCCCATCGTCCTTGAGGTGCTCCCTCATGGCCACGAAGGCCTGACTGAAGAGGTTTTCGAAGTGTTGGACGGCTTTCTCCTTTTTGTTTTCGTCTTCCATGAAACGACCCGGATTCGTCGAAACTTCTTTCTTCGCAAATTCCTGCCACTGGGTCTTGATTTCCACCCATTTGGGGCCGATTCTTTTGAAAAACGCTTCCTTGTGGAACCTTGGAATGAGTTTTCCGTTCTCAACGTCGCTCAGAGCCCTTTTGAGCCAGACGTAGTAGAAGTCAGAAAGTTCTGTGTATGGGACATCATCTGCATAGGGTGGATCAGTTACGATGACGTCGAACTTCTCTCCAAGGTTGAGCGAGGTCGCGTCGCCCTGGAGAACTTTAACGGAGTTTTCTGTGAAATCCGCAAGGGTTCTCTGGGAGGAGGAGAGAGCGGAGGTGAGGTATTTAACACCCCTTAATATTGCAAGGAGTGTTTTGATCATCCCACCAAAACTACTAAACCAAGGACTTTCTGTCCAGTTCCAATTCATTGCGATTCCACGGGTGGACATTGTTTCCCCAATTTTCCACCAAGTAGAATCCCACCGGGTAACGATTGAATTGTAGTACGCATACTTCAACATCGCCGTGCTCAAATACGTTGCCACTGCCTCCGCATACTCAAATGCCCTTTCTTTATTCCAGCCCTCGGCAATCTTTTCCTCCTCGACCTTTCTGCCAACTTCCCTTATCAGCCTCACGATCTTTATGAGGGTGAGAAGCTGACGGGGGTTGAAGAACTGATACCATTTTTCTGCACTGAGTATTGGAGTAATACGGCGGTTCTCGTAAAGAGGTATTGCTTCACTCGGCACGTCCAGATCTCCCTTCTCAAGCATCTCCCTGACCTTCTCCTTCGCTTTCCAGAGTTTTTCGCTGTCTTCCTTTGTCGCTGGTTCAAAGATCAGATCTCCATCCTTGACTTTCACCTTCACGAGCAGTCTCTGCCTTGCGAAGCGCTCATCACCTTCGTGGTACTTTCTCAGCGCGAACTTCACATAAAAATCCCCGTTTTTCAGCTTCATGTGGTGATTTCCATTTTCATCCGCGTACTTTATGACATTTCCACACATAAGACAGGTGAGCTGGCTCCGTCTTAATTCGATATTCGCCGAAGGAACTTCGAAGATAACCGTGTTTCCATCTATCTTCACATCACTCTGTTTCAGCTTTCCATCTCTTACAGCTTCTTCTACTGTTTTCACGTAGTTTTCTCCTTCGAAGATGATCTCATTGCCGTCAACATTCGCTTTAGAAATATCGTCCAGGATTTCGTTGAGGTCAATCACCCTTATTTCAATCTCATCGCCCTTCCTCTCAGGCTTCATGTAGGCGAGCCTCTTGTAGCCCTTGCCGTCCTTAACTCTTGCCAGCCAGAAATTTCCTATCGCAGGAGTCCACCGCCCACAGTGAGGGCACCTGATTTCCCACGTTCCGATGTAAACGGCCACGTCATCGTCGTAAAGCTCCCTGATTTCAGGGTCATTCTTGAGTTGCTCGGTTATCCACTCACCCCACCTTTCAACGTCTTTCACGAGGGATTTCCCGAACTTCTTTGGATATTCGAGAACGGCCTTGAGAAAAATGTAGGTTGTTGGTAGAAGTTCAACAGCCGTGACATCAAGGCCGAGTCTCAGCCCTTCGAGGGGAATCGAACCGAACCCAGCGAAGGGATCGAGCAACTTTTTCCCTTCAAAGTACTTCGCAAATTCCGCGGGAATTTGAGGGTTCTCTCTGTGGGGTGTGGGCGAAGAAAGTCTTACAGCCGCTTTGAATAGATTTTCATCCACGTTTTCGGGAAGCAGTGCCCCCGCTATTACAGACCTTGCACCTACGAGAGGTTTCCTCGTCCAGTAAAACACCATCTCCCAGTACGGAGGCCTTCCAGGTCCTTTCTCGCCGGAACTTTTTTTATTTACTTCCTGGACCGGGAATTTGAGACTTTCAAGGAATGTTTTCATTGTACATCCCCCTTTGGATTTGCTGTATCCAACTTAAATTGTACACAAAATCACTTCAAAAACCTGAACCTGTAAAATCCAAGAAAGTACGGATTTATCTCAAGGGGTGCCCAGGAGGGGTCGTAGTTCACAAGTTCGGAGTATCTGACGAACCTGAGCTCTCCCGGATTTTCTCCGATCGGCCCCGTGTGGTACACGAACCACCCTTCGTGATCAGCAAGATTAAGATTTCCGACGAATATCATGAGATGGTACGGCATCTCGACGTCTTCAGGATGGAAGAAAACCGCTATGTCACCCGGAAGCGCTTTTGAAACGCTCTTTGTGACAAATTCCATACTGCACTCCACAAGGATCCTCGCAACCGCAAAGCTTGAAAAGTCCTCCACTCCCCTGTAAGCTCCTTTCTCTATCCTGAACATCTTCGTTCCAACCAGTGGAAGATTCGGGTAGTTGTACTTCTCCACGTCTTCCCAGACGGGCCCGTCGTAACCTGAGAGAGAAAGCCAGCTTCCTGTGTGTTTCTTCAGTGCCTCTCTTGCGCAGTACCTGACGAAACCAGAGCAGTCCCTTTCCTCTTTCGGCCAGAGAGGAGGATCGTTCTTGAACGCCGACAGGGCTATCCAGACGAACCAGTTTCTGAACCTCTCGCTGTCTTCACTGTCGAGCTCCAGAGAGTCCGGGTATCCGTCGCCGTCGCTGTCTTCCTCGCTGGCTCTGGCTTCGATCTTCAGTTCCTTCTCCACCCTGAAGATACCACCGCTCTCAAAACGCAGGGTCACGATCTCACCGGGTTTCACCTGTTTGATCAGAATACCGTTTTCTTCGAGCACGAAGTCTTTAGAACACTCCACCTTCGCTCCCCTGACTTCAAGAGGAACGAAAACGTCCTGGACGTCTTTCAAAACGAAAGTGCCCTCAGAAAACTCCACTCTGAACCTCAAAACCTCAACGACGTTCCACAGAAGAACGCCTGTAACGATCAACAAGATCAGGTATCTCTTCATAACGCACCTTCTCCATGAATCTCAAAAGACAGTCCCTGTGATAGCCATAGACCTCTTCCGGTTTCACGCCGAGCACGGCAAGGATCACACCCTCTTCCATCCACCGCGGTAGATCAAAATACGTCTCCAACACATGGTGTAGAAGCTCGTGGAGAATCGTCCCTTCGAGAGAGTTTTTCCTTCGAAGCACATCGAACGGCTGGGTGTAGATGACACCTTCGTGGTAAACTCCACCCGTGTGATACGGCATACCCGTAATTTTGCGGAACTCTTCAAGACTTCCGCACTCGAAGACCACCACGTCCAGGTTCGGTTCGACCCTCAAGAATTCGCATACCTTCGCAAAGCGATCCAGAAAGTCTCTTCCCAGCTCAAGGTTGATCATCTCTTCCATCGACAAGATTCGTCCCGATGAAAAGCACATCTGGATCTGTATGAGCGTAGAGACCACGAGAATACATCGGATAAACCCGCGCCGGAAGAAGATGAAACACCCCCTCTGCGGTCGCTCTCCAGACGTAGTCGAAACTATCACCGTAAAGGTATCGGGCAAAGAGCGCCACCCTGTCAGTGCGAATCTCCCTTCCAGAGTACCACGCGTCCCATGAAAAGTACCAGCTGTACGAGAACTTGTTCTCTTCGATACCTTTTTCTCTGTAGTTCGAGAGCACCTGCGCGCAGGACGGAATGAAATCCTCCACTATGAGGTAGTTCCCGTCTCCTTCAACCCTCACCACCGTTTTGATTATGTCTCCCAACTCTATCTTCACGTCTTCAACGTCGAAGACCACCTCGAAAACTCTGTCCCAGAGCGTCTTCGAAGAGCCAGCGAAACGTATGCTCTCCGCCACCAGCCTCTTCCCATCCCAGAAAAAGACCCTTCTGGCAACGAACGGAAGTTCCACGAACTCTCCGTTCTTGTACCAGTAGGTTTTGTTTTCTCCCCTCAGCAGGATCTCATCCATCGTGCAGGACAGCCCCGTGACGTCTTCGGGAACGGGTATCTTTTCATCACCGATCAGCACGAATCCTTTCATGAGAAAGACAAGACCACTCTTCATGAAACCTGCGTCCATCACGTCCAGATACCTGGTGATGGTGTTCTTCTCCGTATCGTAGACGAGCACTTCATCTTTGAGAACAACGAGAATCAGGCCGTTGAACGTTTCGATCCTGGAGAACGTGTAAGTCTCATCACCTATTTTCACCTTTGCACCGTCTATCTCGAGGGGAACTCCCTTGTATTCAATTCTCTTCTTCCAGTACTCGTACGGCAGGATGTAGAGTTCCTCTTCCTGGTCTCTTTCGACAGAATGCATTGAGATCGGCACGTATCCTCTCCCGATCGGCACGAAGGCATCCACAATCATTCTTTTCTCCTCTATCAGAAGTTCGTACCTTTTGTAGAATTCTCTTTTTATCTCCAGGCCTTCACTCACAGACTCTTTCGGAACTTCGACGTAGGTTATCTCCACCTCCACGATGCCTTTTCCAGAAACGATCAGTGAACCGGGAACGAGAGATCTTTCTTCACCTGGCTTCAGTTCGAAGGTGTTTTCGGAGTTGACTACCTTCAGTGTGGTTGAAGTGTACTCCGGCATCGACTCGAGGAGAGCCAGGATGGCAAAAGATGTGTCTTTTGTGGAAGTCCAGAAAGCGCTGTCTTTTTTCAGAAGAAGGTAATTTGTCAGTTTTCTTTCCAGTTCCGGGAATTCCTTCCACTTCGCAAGAGCCCTGAGGAAGACACTGTTGAGCTGGATATCACTGATGAGTGGGTTATCAGAAGATACATTCAGATAGGCTTTCTGCTCGTCCTGGACAACGTGGTTCATCAGCTGTTTCAGAGCCTCTTTTGAGCTCAAACTCAGAAACACCAGATCCGCTTCGCTTTCTGGCTTGAACGGCTCGTGGTCCACTCCGTACAGATCGAGAACGTACGATCCGTAGGCCGACGGATGCTTCTTGAGATACTCTATTCCCCTCTGAATAACGCTTTCTGCGACATCGTATCCCGCCTTCATGGTGAAATACAATCCTTCCATCACGTAGCAGGTCATGAAATCATTGGATTCGTCGAATCTGAACCATCCCCAGCCACCATCGCTGTGCTGGTAGTAGTAGAGTCTGAACAGCCCACTCTGGATGATCTCCTCCAGGTTCTCCACCTCTATTCCTACGCTTGCTGCAACCACGGCCGGGAAGAACCGGCTTATGGTCTGTTCAACACATCCGTACGGGAAGTCTATCAGTCTCTTCAAGCTATCCTCGATGAGCGGAACGATGCTTTCCAGAAACCTTATCCTCGAGGAAACAAATCGCCCCTTCGGAATTTCCAGCGTCTCTTTCCCGTCCAAAAGCAAAATCCTGTAGAATTCCCTTTCGAAAGCGAATCTTTCAACGGGCAGCCTCATGGAAACCGCGTCGTTCAAATCCCCTCCGATCGCAACGAACTTCACGAAACTTCCTTCAGAAGCAGAGACAGCCCTTACTGTCCAGGTCTCTGTGTGTGATGAGTTCGCCTCCATCAAAAAGTGTCTTGAGGAACTCCCCTCGAGGAGTTCTATGTTTTCGGGAAGTTCTATCATGAGGTCAACAGGCAGGGCTTTCGAAGTCCTGTTGAAAACGGTCGCGGATATTCTTATCACATCTCCATCTCTCAGGAAAGACGGAAGGTGCGGCATCAGATAGAACTTTTTGGAAACAACAATTCCACTTTCTGCCTGGGAGAATCGATCCTTTGAGAAACCGTAGGCCGTTGCCCTGAAGGAGGTGATGCTGTCCGGGACCTTGAAGCTCACCTTTGCCGTTCCGTTGTGGAGCTCCAGCGAAGGGATCCAGAGGGCCGTGTCGGGGAAGTACTCCCTGACGTTCAGCCTGGATGGGAAAGCGTTCTGTTTGAAGTCGGCGAAGGTCTTCTCCTCTGGAAGGGAAGCGAGTTTGTTTCGGAACGAATCCCTTGAAACGTAGAGTTTCCAGTAATGTGGAAATCCTCCTTCTGTTTGAGGATAGTTCATGTAAGGGTAGAGGAAATTTTCGAGCACTGGTGGTTCTGTTCCAACCATGGCGTATATCGCTTCATCAACCAGGAAAAGACAGACTCTGTCCACGTTCGATTCGATCGTGATCTGTGCTATTTTCCCCGGTTCGTACTGATCTTTGTCGAACAGTATCTTCATGGTGGTGAAGTTCGTGTCGAGCAGAACGTTCAGCCTTTCCAGTCTGTAGATCCGACCCGTGTCGTCGCGTCCGACAAAGCTGAGAAAGAGATTCTTCTCGGGGATATCTTCCGGTATTCCGACGCGCAAGTTGACAGAGCCGGTGAAAGAAACGGGAATGGTGTCGTAAACCCTGCTTGAGACAATTCCCAGAACTCCCATCACCTTACCAGGTGCAAGGATCTGAACCGAAAGTTCATCTCCGGGTTTCACCGTGTTCGTTGCCGGGTTGATGACGAACTCGTTACTCATTCTTGCACTGTAGTAAGCGTACACGTAGAGACGAGTTTTCGCCTTTCCAAAGGAGAGTTCGATTCTGTAACTTTCTGGTTCTTTTGGAGTGAAAGTAACGATCGCTTCGCCGTTTTCCACGACCACCGTACTCGTTGAATCTTTGGAAGAGACGGTGAGCAAACCATCTAAGGGATTACCTGAAAGATCCGTCACTTTCACCTTCACTCTCACCAGTCTGCCCGGCGAGGTAAAAACGTACCGAGTCAGCGGAGATATCAGAACGTTGTCGGCGTACACATCCACGGTTTTGACTTCCTCGATCTGACGCTGGCTCTCATCCGTTACGATCACTTCCAGCCGGTAAAAGCCCTGAAATCCTTCTTCTGTCTTCACACCGAACCTGAGGTTTCCCTCTTCGTCCGTGAAGTCCGTTCCCCTGTAGACAAGATAGCCACTTCCCTCTTCGGGAAAGGCTCGAACGTAGTAGGCAACCTGCGCTTTCGCGACGGGCTGGCCGTTGAAGTACCTCACCCTGACGAGGTAGTTCACAACTTCACCCGATATGTACACGTCTTTGTCCGTTTCGATTTCGACTTTGTACTCCGGTTTTCTGTACTCTTCCACCAGAAAGTTTTCGTAGTAGTATCTTCCTCCATGTTCGATCTTCACTCTGTAGAGTCCAACCGGGGCTGTGTCTGGAAGTTCCACGGAACCGTTGAATCCACCGAGTTCGTCGGTTTCAAGCTCCGATTTGTAAACTTCGTTGTTCTTCGTGTCGAAGATGGAAACGGTGACCTTCGTCTTTTCAAAGGCCCTGTAGAGACCCTCTTCAAAAGAGAAGATCTGCCCTCTGAAATGGACCGTGTCTGACGGTTTGTAGATCGGTCTGTCCGTGACGAAGAAGAGCTTCTCTTTTTCAAGTCCTCCACCAGAAAAGTACACTTCTCCAAAAAATCGAGAATCCCCGTACCTGATGTAGAACGTGTCGAAGTGTTTCGTGATAGAAACAACACCATCTTTGCCGGTGAAAACTCTGTCGATCAGTTTCGAATCTTCAAAGAGAAAAACCTCCGCTCCTTCTACAAAATCACCATTTGAGTCGAACACGTGGAGTCTCAATTTTTCACTGTCGGAGAAGTAGATCACCTCCAGATCGGTGACGATGAAAAGACCCTTGTCCATCACTCTTCTGAGAACTGTTCCTTCGTTGGAAACCAGTGTCGCAAAGTAGAATCCTTTGTTTTTCAGTGGAAATGAGAATTCCTTCCACTCCTCTGAGGAGAACTTTTTACTGTAGGTGGGGCGTGTTATCTCTAACAGCGAAAAATTGAAGTTTTCTGGGTCAAAGACTGCCTTCAAAAAGTCTTCTTCATTTATCTTCCACACGTTCAGGGTGACATCCTCCAGATCTGAGATCACAAAAGAGAGCCCCTCATCTGGATGTAGAGTGGGATATCTGGAGAAATAGGCGTATCCTCCAAAAAGACTGAAACCGGCCAGAAGAAAAACTAAGAAAATCAATCTCTTCATACCCATCATCCCCCCACTTCCACATTTTTAGAATGTTAATACTATGATACCACTTAACGAAAGAAAATCAGAAGATCAATTTTTGAATATGATTGTTTGGTAAATTTACCATATTGTAATATTGATTGATGTCTATGTAACATTAGAATGTTATCATTTTCACGAGGATCGGGATTTTTTTCACAAAAACTCAAGGGGAGGTGTGCAGTATGGCGAAGTATCAGGTTACCAAGACTCTGGATGTGAGAGGAGAGGTTTGTCCAGTGCCCGATGTCGAAACCAAAAGGGCTCTACAGAACATGAAACCAGGGGAAATCCTCGAGGTATGGATTGACTATCCAATGTCGAAAGAAAGAATCCCGGAAACTGTCAAAAAACTCGGCCACGAAGTCTTAGAAATCGAAGAAGTGGGCCCAAGCGAATGGAAAATCTACATCAAAGTGAAATGAGGAGGTGCAGACATCATGATCTGGACCGGTCTACTGATCGGAGTATTGTTCGGTGTAATCCTTCAGCGTGGCAGGATCTGCTTTAACTCTGCTTTCAGGGACGTTCTGATCTTCAAGGACAACTATCTGATGAGGCTCGCTGCGTTGACACTTGGACTCGAATCCATCACGCTCCTTATCTTCGCTCAGGCCGGCCTCATAACTCTCAACCCTAAACCCCTCAACTGGATTGGAAACATCGTTGGTGGCTTCATCTTTGGAATTGGAATGGTCCTCGCTGGCGGATGTGCTTCGGGAGTGACTTACAGAACTGGTGAAGGAATGACAACAGCGTGGTTCGCAGCTCTGGCCTACGCTTTGACGGCTCATGCTACAAGTAAGGGATTGTTCTCGGGATGGATCAAATGGCTGAACAACTACACGGTGACAGTTTCGAACACGAGTCCCGTTTACGCTCCAAAGACTGGGCCAACTATCGCAACGGTGCTCGGTATCAGTCCATGGATCGCCTCAATTATCTTCCTTGCGCTCATGCTCTGGTATGCCTTCGGAGTGAAGAATAAGTCTCAGAGGCCTTCCAAATTGAACTGGATCGCTGCTTCTGTTCTCATAGCGATACTCGCACCCATAGCCTGGTGGGCAAGTGCGAGCACAGGAAGAAACTACGGTCTTGGTATCACAGGGGGCTGGATAAATCTGGTTTCTGTTTACGCAAACAATGCTTCTCTGAACTGGGAAGGCGCTGAAATTCTCGGAATAATAATAGGAGCCGCTATATCTGCCATTGCAGGAAAAGAGTTCAAACTGAGAATGCCAAAGAATCCCAAAACCTACGCTCAGGTTCTTCTGGGAGGATTCCTCATGGGATTCGGTGCGGTAACAGCCGGAGGATGTAATATAGGTCACTTCCTCACCGGTGTCCCGACACTGGCCATTTCATCGATAGTAGCATCTATCTTCTTTATTCTCGGAAACTGGACGATGGCCTGGTTCCTGTTTGGAAGACAGAAATGACAAGGGGGAAAAATCATGAAGATAGGAATACAGGTGATGGTTCCGCCCTATACTTATGAAGACCTGGACACCGCGATAAAGATTGCCGAAGCCGCAATGGAAAAAGGTCACGAAGTAACACTCTTTCTCTTTGCAGATTCCGTCATATGTACCAACAAGAACATAAAACCGATCAGAATCGACAGAAACATTCCACAGAAACTTGTAGAATTGATGCAGAAAGGAAACTTCGAGGTTCATATATGTGGAATATGTATGGACTACAGAGGAATAACCACAGACATGATAATAGATGGCTCAAAACCCAGCGGTCTACCGGAACTTGCGAATCTGTTCGCTACCTGCGACAGATTCATAAATTTGATGGCTTGAGGTGGGATCATGAAAAAACTTCTGTTTGTAGCCTATCAATCACCGGTTGGAAGTGTCTGGGTCAACGAAGCGTTCAGAACGGCCTTTGGAATGTACGGAGAGGATCTAGAACCAAGTGTTCTCTTAATCGAAGAGGCTTCTGTTGCGTTATCGAAAAATACGAAGCCGGAGATGCTGGGACTGCTTCCTCTTTCGATCTGTCATAAATACATCAAAAGATACGGTACCAAAGTTTACGCAGTCAAACAGCACCTTGAGAAATACAGAGTAAAGGAACTGGACGAGAACTTCGGAGCTGAAGTGATCGATGAAGCGGATCTTCCAGAGTTCTTACACAGTTTCGACTACGTCATATTCATGTGAGGTGATAGGAGATGGCTCTCGTGCTCGTTAAGTACGGAAAGGATCATCCCGTGGAGAAACTCAAAATAAGATCTGCCAGGGCAGAAGATAAAATAGTTCTCATACAAAACGGTGTCTTCTGGGCTCTGGAAGAACTCGAAACACCAGCAAAAGTCTACGCAATCAAAGATGACTTTCTCGCTAGGGGATATTCCGAAGAGGATTCGAAGGTTCCACTGATCACTTACAGCGGATTCATAGATCTTCTGGAGGGTGAAGAGAAATTCATCGGCTGAGGAGATTTAGATGTGTTAAAATAAGAATACACTAAGTCAACAACAGGCCGCGGCTCGTCCGCGGCTTTTGTAGAAGGTGGTACCTGTGGGTCGGCATGGAAGCGTTTCGATACTTTTCAAAACCTTATCGAATCAGACACGACTCGACATCTTAATGCTTTTGAGAGACAGTTGTCTCACCGCTTCGGAAGTGGCAGGGAAGTTGAATATCAACCTCTCGACCGCTTACAGGCATTTGAACCAGATGGTTAAAGTGGGAATTCTCAAAGTCGTAAAGGCACCGGAGGGTGACAGGTACGATTTTTCTTCTGTTCAGGTGTTCAGGATGTTAGAGGCAGCGGTGGAATTGCTCAACGAGAACGAAAGGGAAAGGAAAAAGAAGATTTCCAGTATCACCTCGATAGAAGAATCGTCTGGATCGAAAAAACTTCTCGATATGAGGGGACAAATATGCCCTGTTCCAGAGATCACGACTAGAAAGGAACTGGAGAAACTCCAGCCCGGAGAAACCTTGATCATAGTATGTGATTATCCCCTTTCAGGAGAGAGGATCACAAGTTTTTCTCTGAGAGAAGGCTATGAAGTGGCCACTGAACAGATCGGATCTGTGATGAAAATCTACATAAAGAAACCGTAATCTCCTTAAAAATTGAAAAGGATCGGAAATAGAAGGATAAACTAAGGAAACGAGCACTGAGAATATGAACGCAACGAGCCCAAAATTCAGAAGGGCGAATTCGTACAGTCTCTCTACTCCAAAAGTAGCCGCGTAGAGTGCGTATCCTATCATCCCCGCTTCAAAAAATATTCAGAATCAAACTTCAAAGGCTTTTTCAGGAACTTTCCCAGGAAAAGCAGCAGAATACAAATTCCAAAGCTTGAAGCAAAGAGTGAAAAGTACTCCAGGTTGAAATTCGCAGTCGAAAAGGCTGTGAACAGAAACGAAGGTAGTCCTATGTTCAGGACAAGTTTTTTCAAAGAGACTATTACTGTCTCTTTCTCCTTGAAAAAATTTAATCTCCTTAAAATATATCCCATCATAACCAAAACGAGGATTGGAAATACTTTCAGTAAAACAGTGAGATATTTTTCAAACATAAAAAGCCTATTCTTTGTTCTATTTTTGACTGATGTTGATGAATTTGTTAAAATTAGCGTTAGAAGGTGTCGTTAGTGAAATCATCCACGTTTCTGTATATGATTGTACCAGTAATTGTTTTAACAGTTGCAGAAATACTTTTTGTTGTAACCCAGGCGGATCAGAAAAATCTTAGTTTGATATCTCCTGTGTCAGGAGGATAAAAAATGAATCTAACAATGAGGGTTCCTCTTGAATCCTTCGTTAAGCTTTTTCGAGAAATGGGAGTTCTGGAATACAGATACTTTGTGAAACATTCGATCCAGGTTGCCAACATTGCTACGGAGGTAGCTGATCGCTTGAAGTTACCATTCGAAAAAGATGAAGTTTACCTTTCGAGTCTTTTGCACGATGTTGGACTGATCCTGAAAGTTTCCATCGGTAACTACGAACTCTTCGTTGAAATGTTTGGAAAAATACCCGATATGGAAAGGATCGTTCTGACGCTTGACAAAAACGATCATCACTCTGTGATTTCGTGGATGGTAGTGTCTCAGATACCGCTCTGTTCTGATTGTTCAAAATCGATCCTTTATCATCACACCCCTTATCAGAAAATAAATGAAAAGGACTCAATCGTGACCCTTTCCAATTGTGTAAAAACGGCGGATGTTATCTCACTCAAACTTCTAAAATACACAGGATCGGATAAAGAGCTGGACGCAGAATCCATTGATGAAATAATATCTTCTATTCAGAAAGATCAAGGGATAATTGATGAGGTGAAAAAAGCAGCTGTATATCTGTTAAAAGATTTCACAAAGCATCATCTGTTTCTGGAAGAAGAACCGCAATTTCACTCGGAAAAAATGTTGAGCCTCGAAGAATACAATCACTACGCGATGATACTTTCCGCATTGTTAGACTTTCGAAGTCCATACACGAGAAGTCATTCTTTTGCTGTTGCGAGGGTTTCGAAGCTGCTGGCAGAGGAAATTTTAGGAGAAGCAGATGCCGCGCTGGCCTTCACCGCTTCTCTTTTACACGATATAGGAAAGATAAAAACACCGCTGAGCATCTTGCACAAGAAAGGCAGGCTTCAAGCCAGCGAAATGATAATAATGAAGAGACACGTGGTGGATACCTACTACATGCTTGAACGCGCTGGTTTGAGGCTTTTCTCTTTGATCAGTGCTGCGCACCACGAAAGGCTCGATGGCAGCGGTTACCCGACTGGCTTGATAAGGTGATCAAATGCCGTTCCTTCAGAAATTGATACAAATATGTGATGTTTTCTCCGCACTGACCGAAAAGAGACCATATCGAGATCCTGTGGAAATTCACGAGGCACTGGATATAATTGAACAGGAAGCCATCAATGGTAAACTGGACGGTTTCATCGTCCAGAAATTGAAGGAGATAGCAAACAACCTGGACCTTCGAGAAGAGATATCCTTCAAGCACGTGTTCGAAGAACTGTTCAAGGATCGTGTCGATGAAGTAATTCAAATGATAAGTTTGATGTCAAAAATGATTTAAACTTTATTTTCGGGAGGGTGGAACATGAAGGGTTTTGTTGTCAACATCTGGCTTCAAACCTGGTCACGTATTTTTGGAGCTGACGTTGTAAAAGAAATGAAGAATAAGTACAATGTTCCCGATACTTTTTACAATCCCCTCGAGGATGTCCCCGATGAACTCCCCGTGAATATGTCCCGGGAACTGGCATCAAGAAAAGGGATCACTTACGAAGAACTCTGGTACAAGACAGGTAAAGAAAACCTGAAAACCTTCTTCGAACATTACCCGGAATACTTCAAAAAGACGAGTTTTCTTTCTTTCATGGCTGCTATGGACATGGTACACAGAGTTCTTACCAGAAGGATCAAAGGAGCGAAACCTCCGAGAATCTTCTTCAAACTCCTTTCATCACGTAAAGCGCTGATAAGGTATGAATCGAAACGAAATTTCAAAAATTATTTCCTTGGACTCATGGAAGCGGCTTCTGAGTTTTTTAATGACCCGATCAAATATAAAGTGGTGGGAGAAGGTAGCATCGACGGTAGAAACTACCTCGAAGTCGAAGTGGAAGCCACAAAAGAGTACGGAAAATTCGAAAAACTAAGGAGTTTGATCGTTCTTGGGGCAGGATTCGTGAAATCTCTGGTTCCGATAAATGTTTTCATGATACCACTGTTCAGTTTCGTTTTTATCTTTATCATCTTCACATTTTTGCCATTCGGAAACCTGATCAGGTCTATTTTAAGTGCCCTTCTCATTTCTCTTGTAATGGTGATTGACACGAAAGACCTCAAAAAGGGATTGAATGTTCTGAAAGAAGCTTTAAAACTCGTTTCTCGAAAGAACTTTGACAATCCAGTTACAGTAAGTGGGCTAAAAGAGTTCTCTGATCTTTCCGCTGAACTGAACAGTGCCGTAGAAAAGATCAAAGAAATCATAGTGGGTATACTGGGAGACGTTCAAGAAATAGACGCCTACTCGTCGAGAGTAGTAGATGCAGTAAATTCCATGAAGGAACAGCTTGAAACCATGAGTTCTCTTTCGAGTGAAATAGCCACCACAGCTGTACAGATAAGTAACGATACGGAAAGGATATCGAGTGCAGTTACAGCAAACGTGGAAACCATCACATCGATCATTTCCGAACAAACACAAATCATAAAATCTCTCAATGAGGCCGTGTCACTCATTGTTCAATCAGCAAATAACGTTGAGCAATCAGCGGACGGTATAGTGAAGATGAGTCAGAGGTTCTCCAAACTTGTTGAAGAGGCCAAAAATCTCCAGGAACAGGCTGGTATGATCATGCAAGTTGCCGCAACCGTATCTAATATAGCTGAACAAACGAATCTTCTTGCACTCAATGCCGCCATAGAAGCTGCAAGGAGTGGAGAAGCCGGAAGAGGTTTTGCGGTGGTTGCCGATGAAATCAGAAAGCTTGCCGAAGAGAGTCGCAGCTCCTCTTCAAAGATAGCAGAGTATCTATCGACCATAAACACAGGTATCGACAAACTCGTTCAAACCATACAAGCTGAATTTGAAGAGATGAAGGAACAATCGAATCAGCTCCTCGAGAGTTCGGAGAGGAACAAAGAATCCAGCGAAGTTATATCTTCCATATCGCAAAAACTCAGCGATCTCATAGATGTCCTGAATCAACAGGTTGACAACCTCAACGGTATAACAAACAGCATCCAGAATCTGCTTGCAATTTCTGAAGAGAGCTCAGCAACAGCAGAAGAAATAAGTTCCTCGATACAGAATTTCTTCTCCCAGTTGAAAGTTGTTCTTGATAGCGTGAACGAAACTATAAATCTGCTTTCGGTGATAAAGGAAAACTTCAAAGACATGGTGCTGTGAATCTGCAGAAAAACACACAATGCGGGGAGCCTTTGGCTCCTCTTTTTTTAATCACAACAGGACGTTTTTCCTTCATTTCTTCGTCCGATTTTTGAAAGGCTTTCAGAATACTAGCTGCTTTTTCACCCCAGAACCCAAGTGGTGGATACTTTTCAAATCGTAGTGTCGTAAAATTGACATTTTACGACATTGAAGCCCGTTTTCCAAAAATATAAATCTGAATTTACTAAATTCACATTTAGCAAATCATCATTTATAATTTTTATTGTGAGGAATCTCAAGGGGGAAGGAATATGCTGATTGACAGAGAAAGAGAATGCGAGTTTTTAAGAAGAAAGATTTCAAGCAGCAAAGCAGAACTTTTGATCATCTATGGAAGGAGACGAGTGGGGAAGACGTTTCTTCTTCAGAATTGCCTTGAAAAAGCTCTGTTCTTCACGGCAGATCTTTCAAGTAGTATCCAGCTGATGAATCGATTTCTGGACGAGATAAAGCCTATTTTGAATCTCCCGGCTACTTTGAAGATCTCTACATGGGACGAGTTTTTCTCCCTTCTAAAAAACGTCCTTGAAACACGAGAGGATTCGAAAGTAGTGGTTTTCGATGAATTTCAATACATTCCCATGAAAGACGAAAGTTTCATGAGTATCCTTCAGAGATGGTGGGATGAAGTGTTCTCTAAGATTGGAGTTAAAATGATCCTTTGCGGTTCTCAAATTGGTATGATCGAAAAGATCGCTCTTGCTCAAAACAGCCCTCTCTATGGAAGAAGAACGGGACAGTACCAGATCCTTCCTCTCGATTTCTTCGATTCTATAAAGTTTCTGAATTTTGAAAATAAAGAAGATTATGTGAAAACATACAGCGTCACAGACGGTGTTCCTCTGTATCTTCGTGAATTTTCGGGATATAAAGACTTTAAAACAGCGCTCATTGAAAAAGTCCTGACTCCAGGAGAGTATCTTGTGGAAGAAGGACGGTTCCTGACACTGGAAGAATTTCATGATCCATCGAGCTATTACTCGATTCTTCAAGCGATAGCATTGGGCAAGACCTCGCCATCAGAAATAGCGGATGTTTCTGGAATAGATATCAGAAGCATCAACGTTTATCTTTCGAGACTGGTGGAGTTGAAATTCGTTGAAAAGGAAGTTCCATTTTCTCTGAGCAGAAAACCAAAGAGAAAACCAAGATATCATTTGTCCGATGAATATCTCAGGTTTTATTTTAGATACATTCATCCTCACAAAGAACTCATATACCGTGGTCTGATCAATGAGGCTCTGGAAAAAATAAGTGCCACTTTTGATCAGCACGTTTCGTTCACCTTTGAGAAAATAGCGCGACAGTATATGATCCGAAAAGTAGGAGTGGAAAAAATTGGTAGGTGGTGGAGTAAGGATGTAGAGATAGACATCGTAGGAGTGAAAGGGAACACCCTCTACGTTGGCGAATGTAAGTGGTCAAACAAGAAAATAGATGTTCGTGTTTTGAACCGATTGAAAAGCAAAGTTTCGTACCTTCTAAAGGATCTTCAAGTAGATAATCTCTCCGTTGTTTACTGTCTCTTTTCCAGAAGCGGTTTCGAAGGACTCAAAGAGACCGAAGAAGTGAAACTGGTTGAACTCAAAGATCTGCTTCGGTGAGATCCTTCCATTCGCTTTTCAGCAAACCCATCACGATGACGTCGTGATACTTTCCTTCTCTGAAAAGTTCTTGCCTTAAGATACCCTCCACTCTGAAGCCTATTTTCTCGTAGACTCTCTTTGCCCTTTCGTTGAAACTGAACACATGGAGTTTGATCTTGTTTATATTCATTTCGTTGAAAATGAACCGCACCAGTACCCTCATGGCGTCTGTTCCGTATCCCTGGTTCCAGTAAGGCCTTCCCAGAAGTATGCCGACCTCTGCCACGGAATTTTTCCAGTCGATTTTTTTGATACCACACCCTCCTATGTACTCTCCATCACTCAACTTCTCGATGGCGAATGAATAGGAATCCGTGCTGAAGGGATTCAAACTTTGGTACCATTTTTCCTCGTCCTCTTTCCTCCATGGAAAAGGAATTCCCGGAACAAGGTACTTCTTCACTTCAGGATCGTTGGCGAATTCCAGGGCTTTCTCTATGTCTTCTTTTCTGTAGGCCCTGAGCCTCACCAGCTTTCCCTCAAACATCGAACCCCTCCGCTTGTTTTTTGATTTATAGTATAAATTATTGGGAAGGTGATCTTCGGTGGACGAATACCTGGAGTACCTCAAAGTGGTGAAGAAAAGAAATGAAAAGACGCTGTATCAGTACAGATCCATCCTGAAAGAATTCACCAGGTTCGAACCCGTCACTCCAGAAACCTGGAAAGAGTATCTCAACACAATATCGAAGAACGCTCCTGCTACCCAGAGGAACAAACTCGTCGTTGTGAAGAACTATCTGAATTGGAAAGCGGATAGAGGGCTGCTGAACACGGAAGAACGTTTCTGGAACGAAGCAGAGCCTCCTCGCCACACAGTGTTACCAAAAGCCATTGAACTCGATGAAGTCCGTCGTATTATCGAAGCGTGTGACAATCCTCTGTACAGGGCTATATTCAAAGTGCTTGCCAACACCGGGATGCGAGTATCGGAGATTGTGAATCTGTCAGTTCACGACATTTCTGTGAACGAAACAGCCAGGATAAGAATAAAGGGAAAAGGAAACAAGGAAAGAATCATCAACGTCTCAAAAGAACTGGTAGAAGAACTCATGAATTCTGGCTTTTTCGAGAAAAAACCTTCCGTTCGATCGATACAGAGAGCCGTCAAAAGATACGCAAAAAAAGCGGGTATAAAGAAAAAAGTGACTCCTCACATATTCAGACACTCTTTCGCTGTGGCGCTGATCGAACGAGGTGTGCCCCTGAACAAGATTCAGGCCCTTCTGGGTCACGCAAACATCTCCACCACTTCTATATACCTGAAGATAGCGAGTGAAGGAATTGAGATTCCAAAAATTATTTAATGAAATAAATGACGATAGTGATTTTGAAACAAAGAAGATGTTAATATTTGATAAACAAAGCTAATATTAAACAATATGTTCTTTGTTCTTTAATTTACTCTAAATTTCATTTTTCAATATTTTTGATTATGTGCAATATGATTTTGTGAACTAATATTACCTCCACATTACCAAAACATTACTTTGACACACCCTCTATTGTCCTGTTCAATTTTCCGCTGGTGAAGCCTTCCAGATCCAGCGTCACAAAGGAGAAACCGATCTTTTGAAGTGCCAGTGCAATTTCTGTTCTTTTGCCCATGAGGAGCTCCATCTCGTCTTTTCCCACTTCGATGACAGCGGTTTTGTACGGGAAGAATCTCACCCTCACTTCTCTGAATCCCAGATCTCTGAGAAAATTCTCTGCTTCTTCCACCATTCGAACACGCTCTTCGTTCAATCCAAATCCGTAAGGAAATCTCGAACACAGACAGGCCATGGCGGGTTTGTCCCAGGTTGGAAGTCCCAGTTTCCTGGAGTACTCCCTTATCTCTTCCTTTGTCACTTCAAAATCTATGAAGGGATGCCAGATGCCGTCTTCTGTGGATGCCCTCACACCCGGCCTGTAGTCCTGAAGGTCTGAAAAATTCAACCCATCGGCTATCACATCGAAACCGTGCTCTCTTGCCCAGTTCTTTACGATGTTGTCTCTCAGTTTTCTGCACAGGTAACACCTGTCTGGAGGATTTTCCATGAGGTGTCTGCTTTTGAGCTCGTTCAGTTCGATGAATTCGTGTCTTATTCCAATGAGATTTGCCAGGTTCTTTGCTTCCTCTATTTCTTTTCTTGGAATCACCGGAGAATCTATCGTGAGTGCCACGGCATCATTTCCAAGCACTTCATATGCCAGTTTCACCAGAAGGGTGCTGTCGACCCCACCGGAGAACATGACAACGAGTTTTTTCTTGTTTTTAATAGCTTCACTTATCCTCTGAAGCTTGTCCATTTTTCCTTATCCTCCTTAAAATCCTCACGGCGGCCGCTGCGGCTCCAACGGTGTTTCCTATGTTCACCACGACAAGACCTGGAACACACGTTTGAAGCATCGTGGAGAGTGCGCCCAATCCCTCTCCACCGAATCCATAACCAACAGGTGTTGGAACGGCTATCACCGGAAGATCTGTGAGAGAAGCTATGAGAGAAGGAAGAATCCCTTCCATTCCGGCGAAGACTATGAGAAGATCCGAATCTTTTGTCTTGCTGAGCGCGTAGAAAGATCTGTGTATCCCCGCAACTCCCGCGTCGTAAACTTTCTGAACGTTGACACCGAGTTCTTCGAGTATGAGAGAAGTCTCCTCGGCGAAAGGAACATCAGAAGTTCCAGCTGTTATCACTCCAACTTTTCCGTTCAACTTTTCCAGAGTAGCATCTTCTCTTTTTAAAACCATGAGTCTTCCAGCTTCTTTCATCATGTAGCCGGAAAATCTATCTTTCAACTCCTGCTTCTTCTCTTCGTCCAGACCGGAGACAAAGGCGATTCTTTTCCTCTCCAAAAACTTCTCCACAGCAGCTATCGTCTGCTCCTTGGTTTTTCCCTGGGCGAAGACAATTTCGGGAAATCCCTGTCTTTTGTCTCTTTCCATGTCAAGCATCAACTCGTCTGTTCTTTCAAAGAATTTACTCAAAATTTTCTCTTCAGCTTCTTGAATAGTTATCTCACCACTTGCAAGAGATCTCAGTACATCCTCAAACATCGTTTCGAACCTCCGAAACACTCTTGTAGACCGCTTTGTATACTTCTTTGAGAGGAATTCCTTTCTCCTGTGCAACCTTCTTGCAAGCCTCGTACTCTGGTGAAATGTTCACGATCTCCGAATCGAAGCTCGCTATCTTGACTGGAATCTCTCCATATTCGGTCTTCACCGTTTTCACCGTGCGGATCGCCTCTACCTTTTCTGGGTAGAAAACCCTCGCACCTATGCTGGTGCTTTCTTTGAAAAGCAGTTTCAGGATCTCATCTTTTTTCGACTCGTGACAGAGAACAGAGACCTTGACGGCCGGCCGGTTCTTCTTCATGTATATGGGTGTGAAAAAGACATCCTTTGCCCCCGCTTCAAACAGTCTCTCCATGAGATGGCTGAACAGTTGTGGATTCATATCGTCCACGTTCGTTTCTATGAGAACATCTCCGGTTCTTTCGAAGGGTTCGATGTAACCGAGATACCCCCTCAGAACGTTCGGTATTTCAAGATCCATCGTCCCAGCTCCGTATCCCACTTTTTCTACTCTCAAGATCGGTGTCCTGAACTCGTCAACTAAGCTCTTCAGGATCAAAGCTCCCGTCGGCGTGACCAATTCTGCACGTATTTTCTGATCCATATAGATTGGTATTCCTTTCAGCAGTTCGGCGGTGGCGGGAGCGGGAACCGGGTATCTGCCGTGCTCTGTCATTACAAAACCGCTCCCCGTGTTGACAGTACCGCAGAAAACCTTCTCCACTCCGAGAAGCTCCAGTCCGGCTACAGCTCCCGCGATCTCTATCACAGCATCCATGGCTCCAACTTCGTGGAAATGAACCTTTTCTTTTGAGAGTCCGTGGATCTTGCTCTCCGCTTCTGCGAGAGTTTCGAACATCCTAATCGCTTTCTCCTTCAAAGGATCTTCGAGTCTGCTGAGTACTTCAACGATCTCGGAGAGATGTCTTCCATGGTGGTGATCGTGATCCGACACAATGTGATCCTCGTGGTGCTCTTTTCCGGGGAAAACAACGTCAACTTTTGTGGCAGTTACTCCCTTCTTGTTCACCTTTTTCACCACAAAATCGAACTCGACGTTGAGCTTCTCAAGACGGGATTTTATCTTTTCTGGATCCACTCCAAGATCGACCAGAAGGCCAAGGAACATGTCTCCGGATATCCCCGAGAAAGGATCGAGATAGAGGATCCTCATCGTATTCGCACCTCCGTGTCTTTTTTAAGTAAGTATACACTAATTCCTGATGCGAACTAAGTAACGGTTGATTTAAATTGGGAAGATTCGAAGCATCCTTGCCGCAAAATAATAATGGATAACCCAGCAAGGAGGTCATGTGCAATGAGATGGGAAGAAGTTGAGCCGATTGTTCGAGAACTTTTGGATTTCCAGATCAGTTCCTCCGAAGAGTTCAGAACTTTCATCAACAAAGTGACGGACTTCTTCGATTGGATAAGAGAAGAACACGGATGGCTCTACATCAAAATGACTGTGAACGCAGACAAGGAAGAGCACGCAAAAGCTTACGAGGAGTTTCAAAAAGAAATCGTGGCAAAACTCAAGCCTTACGAACAGAAAATAAAAGAGAAAATCGTAGAAAACGAACACTTCGCTCCACAAGGTTACGAACACATGATGAAGGTGATCAAAAACGATGTGGAACTGTTCAGGGAGAAAAACGTTCCTCTTCAGGTGAAAGAGAGCATCATCTCCAGAAATTACGGCACGATCGTGGGAAACATCGAAGTCGATTTCAAAGGAGAGAAAAAGACGCTCCAGCAGCTTTCTGTATACCTGAGAGATCCCGACAGATCTACAAGGGAACTCGCCTGGAGGAAAAGGTACGAAGGAATCTGGAGAGTCAGAGACAAACTCAACGAACTCTTCGACGAACTCAAAGAGATCAGGCACCAGCAAGCTTTGAACGCGGGTTTCTCCAACTACAGAGACTACACGCACAGGTTGAAGGGCAGGTTCGAATACACCCCAGAAGACCTGTATCGCTTCCATGAGGCAGTGGAAAAGGAAGTTGTTCCCTATCTGGTGGAGAGAACAAAGGTCAGGCAGAAAAAGCTGAGAATCGAAAGTGTCAGACCCTGGGACACAGCGGTAGATGTGGATGGAAAGGTCTTGAAACCTTTCTCCTCGGTAGAAGAATTCATGGAGAAAACCGAGAAAGCGCTCAAAAGACTGAACCCCATCTTTGCAGAAAGATTCCGTCTCATGAGAGAAAAGAACCTCCTCGATCTTGAAAACAGAAAAGGAAAAGCTCCAGGTGGATACAACCACACGCTTCCAAAAACGGGAGCTCCTTTCATTTTCATGAACGCGGTGGGACAGCCCGGGGATGTGAGAACGATCTTTCACGAACTGGGACACTCGATGCACTCGTTTGAAACGCTGAGTCTTCCAGTCTTTTACAGACCGCACAGAATGGAAGTTGCAGAACTTGCCTCCATGTCCATGGAACTCATCTCCATGGAATACTGGGACGAGTTCTACACCGATCCTGATGATCTGAAAAAGGCAAAGATCGAAGAGCTTGAAGGCACACTCTACTTTTTGCCGTGGTGCATGATCGTTGACGCATTCCAGCACTGGATCTACACCAATCCAGATCACACACCACAGGAAAGGAACGAATACTTTGCTTACTTGATGGACAGATTCAATCCTGGAGTGGATTGGAACAATCTGGACGAAGAAAAGAAGACGAGGTGGCTCTTTCAACTTCACATCTTCGAGGTACCGTTCTACTACATCGAGTACGGTATAGCACAGATAGGAGCCCTGGCAATTTACAGAAACTACATAGAAGATCCAGAAAAAGCACTGAACGACTACCAAAGATTTTTATCCGTGGGTTGTTCGATGCCAGTAGACGAAGTCTATAAAACAGCGGGAATAGAGCTCAACTTCTCGAGGGATTACATAAGAGAGATCGTGGACTTTGTGGCAAAACAGATCGAAGAAATAGAAAAATGAAGCCCTGGCACTGCCAGGGCTTTTTACCATCCCCTCGAAGCACCTCCACCACCGGAAGATCCTCCGCCGAATCCCCCAAAACCTCCTGATCCTCCTCTTGAACTACCGAACCCACCAGGAAACCTGGGTCCTCTGTACCAGTGTCTCCCTCTTCCCATGATGGAAGAGAAGATGATAAACGCAATGACAATGACTATGATCGAAATGCCACTGATGTCTGTCCCTCTTTCAGGAAGATCAGAAGTTCCAGTGAGTTCCACTCCGTACTCTTTCGCCACCTCGTTTGCGACGGCTAGGTAACCGTAATAAATCCCTTTTGAGTATTCTCCGTTTTTGAAATAAGGGATCACGTACTCGTCAAGGATCCTTCCCGCTTTTCCATCTGGAATGGCACCTTCCAGACCGTAACCGACCTCTATTCTCACCTTCCTGTCGTTCATAGCAACAAGAAGAAGGACTCCGTTGTTTTTCTCTTTCTGTCCTATTCCCCATTCTCTGAAGAGCCGGTTCGCGTACTCTTCGATCGTGAGGCCGGAGAGGGAAGGCACGACGACAACCACCACCTGAGCCGTTGTTTTGTCTTCCAGTTCCTTTCCAACGGAGATGATCTTTTCCACAGTGGTTTTATCGAGAACACCCACGTAGTCGTTCACGTACTTGTACGGGGTCGGCTTTGGAAACTCAACTGAAAGCAAAAGAACAGATGCAACAGCAAAAATCAACAGAAAAATCTTTCTCATCAGAACTTCACCTCGGGAACTTCCTCGGCTCCCGGTTTCGCTTCAAAATACTGCTTTTCTTCAAATCCAAACATCCTCGCAAAGATCACACCGGGGAATTTCTTTATGGCGGTGTTGTATCTCTTCACCGCTTCGTTGTAGTCTCTTCTTGCAACTGCGATCCTGTTCTCCGTCCCGGCGAGTTCATCCATGAGCTGACGGAAATTGGCATCCGCTTTCAGATTGGGATAGTTCTCGGCTATGGCAAGAAGCCTCGAAAGGGCCGAAGAAAGCTCCGCATCGGCCTGGGCGCTTTCCTGAGGAGTTTTCGCACCTATTAGCTTTGCTCTGGCGTTCGCTATTTCCTCGAGTATCTCTCTTTCGTGTGCAGCGTAGCCTTTTACAGTTTCAACGAGATTTGGAATGAGATCTGCCCTTCTTTGAAGCTGATTCTGTATCTGGCTGTACTTTTCCTGAACTTCCTGCTCGAGGGAAACAAGGTAGTTGTAGTATCCCACAGTTGTTCCAATAATGACAACTACCAATATGAGTATCACTATCAGTACGATCAGACCTTTTTTCACGGAGATCCCTCCTTTCGCTTATCTATGTTACCATGGAATCTGTTTTATGAAAATTTTTGTTCGCAGATATTGTACAAGAAATTCATTTATCACCAACTAATAAGAACTATTGGATTTTATGATCGAAATTCTTTGTTTTTCTTCTGTTGACTTTTTATTTTCTTTCGTGTTACCATTCTGGTGAAAACGATTTCGAAAACGATTTCATCAAGACATAAAGGAGGATGTTTCAAGTGATTTCCGTCGTGGGGAGTTCAAACATAGATATCGTTCTAAAGGTTGATCACTTCACAAAACCTGGTGAAACCCAGAAAGCGTTAGAGATGAACGTTTTCCCGGGCGGAAAAGGAGCGAATCAGGCTGTAACAGTTGCAAAGATCGGAAGGAAAGGATGTCACTTTGTAACGTGTGTTGGAAACGACGGTTATTCCGATTTGATCATAAAAAATTTTGAAAAACTCGGAATAACTGGATATATAAGAGTCGATACTCCCACAGGAAGAGCATTTATAGAGGTGGATAAAACAGGACAAAACAGAATCATCATCTTTCCTGGAGCGAACGCCGAACTGAAAAGAGAGTTGATCGACTGGAAAACACTTTCTGAAAGTGATATCCTTCTCCTTCAAAATGAAATTCCATTTGAAACTACTCTGGAGTGTGCAAAGAAATTCGGAGGAATTGTGATCTTCGATCCTGCACCAGCACAGGGAATAAACGGAGAGATCTTCCAGTACGTGGACTATCTCACACCGAATGAAAAAGAGATCGAAGCCCTGTCGAAAGAATTCTTCGGTGAATTTCTGTCGATCGAAAAAGCCGCTGAGAATTTTCTAAAACTTGGTGTCAGGAATGTGATAGTTAAACTCGGTGACAAAGGAGCACTTCTGGTGAACAAAAATGGAGAAAAACACTTTCCAGCCTTCAAAGTAAAAGCTGTGGACACAACGGCAGCGGGGGACGTGTTCAACGGAGCCTTCGCTGTTGTCCTCTCTGAAGGGAAACCACCAGAAGAGGCTGTGATCTTTGGAATGGCAGCAGCGGCTATATCTGTAACAAAAGTGGGGGCTCAAAGTTCTATTCCAGCGAGAGAAGAAGTAGAGGCGTTTTTGAAGAATTTATGAGGGGGCAGAATCATGAAAAAGGTTGGTATTTTGAATTCGGAAATTTCTAAGATTGTAGCGGATATGGGACACATGGATACATTAGCCGTTGTGGACTTAGGATTTCCTATCCCGCAGGGAGTAAAAAAAGTAGATCTGGTGGTTGATAGAGGAAAGCCTGGCTTGATGGAAGTTATAGAAATTCTTCTTCGGGAGTTAAAGGTGGAGAGAATAATCCTTGCAAAGGAGATGGATGAGAAGAGTATACAAACTAAACAGGAACTTCTGAAACTTATAGAGAAAATGAATGGACCAGTTGAAGTCGTTACAGTTCCTCATAAGGAGTTTAAGGAAATGTCGAAAAACGTGAAGGGGATTATCAGAACAGGAGCGGACATTCCTTATTCCAATGTAATACTTGTGGGAGGGGTTATCTTCTAAATTTGAAAAGAAGAAAATACTGTTTTTACCTCAAATTTCCTTAGGGAGGTGGGTTTTATGAAGAAGAGCTTGTTTGTGGTGTTGGTATTGGTTGGATTGTTACTGGTTTCCTTCACAGGTTTGGCACAGGAACAGCAGAAACCAAAAGGAAAGATGGCTATTGTGATCTCCACACTTAACAATCCATGGTTTGTTGTCCTCGCTGAAACAGCGAAGCAAAGAGCAGAACAACTCGGCTATGAAGCTACTATCTTTGATTCTCAGAATGACACAGCTAAGGAGTCGGCTCACTTCGATGCGATCATAGCTGCCGGATATGATGCCATCATCTTCAATCCCACCGATGCGGATGGATCGATAGCAAACGTGAAGAGAGCGAAAGAAGCAGGCATACCTGTCTTCTGTGTAGACAGGGGAATTAACGCAAGAGGACTGGCGGTAGCACAAATTTATTCAGATAACTACTATGGTGGTGTGCTTATGGGTGAATACTTTGTAAAGTTCCTCAAAGAGAAATATCCAGATGCAAAAGAAATCCCATATGCGGAGCTTCTCGGAATACTCAGTGCACAACCCACCTGGGATAGATCAAATGGATTCCACAGCGTTGTAGATCAATATCCCGAGTTCAAGATGGTGGCACAGCAATCCGCAGAATTTGACAGAGACACAGCTTACAAAGTCACAGAACAGATTCTCCAGGCACATCCTGAAATTAAAGCCATATGGTGCGGAAACGATGCTATGGCACTCGGTGCTATGAAAGCATGTGAAGCTGCAGGAAGAACCGATATCTACATTTTTGGATTCGATGGAGCAGAAGACGTGATAAATGCCATCAAAGAAGGAAAGCAGATCGTAGCAACTATCATGCAATTCCCGAAACTTATGGCAAGATTGGCAGTTGAATGGGCTGACCAGTACCTCAGAGGTGAAAGAAGCTTCCCGGAGATTGTACCTGTCACTGTTGAGCTGGTGACAAGAGAAAACATCGATAAGTACACTGCTTACGGCAGAAAAGAAGAATAATCACTGAGCTAATCTAGACAGGGGGACCCGCGACCTATGAGCGGGTGCCCCCTTTTAGAAAGGAGGATGGAATTTGAAATCGAAGTTAACTAAAAGAAAAGTTATTTCCATGATTGTTGTCTTCTTTATCTTACTTCTGATCTATCTTTCGTGTGATGTCATTCCTATAGAAGAAATGGAGAAAGGCTTCGATCCCAAAAGATACGCCAGAGAATTATGGTTCAAGCTCCAAGACATGATGAACGAGGGACTTGGTTATGATGCGGTGGAAGTTTTAAATACATTGGACGAAAATCCTGAACTTGCTCATCAAAAGTTTGCTAAGGTAGTTGGCGTTTCAAATTACAGATATTACATCATACAGGGTGTAGGAGAAATTGTTGAAATAAAAGACGATGGAATACTCGTTAAAGTCAGAGAAAACCGCAAAGTTCCAGATTTGTTTCTAAGTAATCACATTTTTGGCAATGGAATAGTCAACGCTACTGGTATTGCAAAAATGGAAGATTTTGATAGAATCATTGATTTCAACCTCACTGCCACGGAGCTGAACAAAATAGTGAAAGAAGAGGTGGTCAATTCTTTCTTAAAACAACTCTCGAAAGGAGCAGGCAGCGTGGGTTCTCTTGTTAGATTCATAGCCGTTTTTACTCTACTCAAAGATGAAGAAATTAAGTATCCAATAGAAGCGATTCCGCTTTATCTGGAAATTCAGGGAGGTTTTTGATATGATGCTCAACACAGAAAAAGAAAGGGAAGTATTGCTGGAAGCCAGAAATATTACCAAAACTTTTCCGGGAGTAATCGCTGTCAATAATGTAACTCTTCAAATATATAAAGGGGAAGTTTGCGCTCTGGTTGGAGAAAACGGAGCTGGCAAATCCACTCTCATGAAGATTTTGGCCGGGGTATATCCGGATTACGAGGGACAGATCTTTCTGGAAGGAAAAGAGGTTCGATTCAGGAATCCAAGAGAAGCCCAGGAGAATGGAATCGCCTTAATTCCTCAAGAACTAGATCTTGTACCTAATCTTAGTTCAGCTGAAAATATCTTTCTCTCCAGAGAACCGGTCAACGAGTTTGGTGTGATTGAATACCAGAAAATGTTTGAACAAGCTTCAAAATTATTTTCAAAGCTAGGAGTTAATATCGATCCAAAAACAAAAGTGGAAGATCTGAGCACTAGTCAACAACAAATGGTAGCTATTGCTAAAGCACTTTCACTTGACGCCAAAATAATCATCATGGACGAACCAACCTCTGCCATAGGTAAACGTGAAACTGAACAACTGTTCAATATTATAAGATCTTTAAAAAATGAAGGAAAATCTGTGATTTACATTTCTCATCGATTAGAGGAAATATTCGAAATAGCTGACAGGGTTGTTGTGATGAGAGATGGTAGAAAGGTAGGAGAGGGTCCCATAGAAGAATTTGATCATGATAAACTTGTTAGATTAATGGTAGGAAGAAGTATAGATCAGTTTTTTATAAAAGAACGTGCGACAATAACAGACGAAATTTTCAGAGTGGAAGGTATTAAACTGTGGAGTTTGGACAGAAAGAAACTTTTAGTTGATGATGTGAGTTTTTACGTCAGGAAGGGAGAAGTATTGGGAATATATGGATTAGTCGGCGCTGGAAGAACAGAACTTTTGGAGGCTATATTCGGCGCCCATCCAGGTCGTACAGAAGGAAAGGTATTCATTGGAGGAAAAGAAATAAAAATTCACTCTCCTAGGGACGCTGTAAAGAATGGGATAGGATTAGTCCCAGAGGATAGAAAAACTGCAGGACTGATTCTTCAAATGTCTGTTTTGCATAATATAACCCTCCCTTCAGTGGTAATGAAACTTATCGTTAGAAAATTTGGATTAATAGATAGTCAACTCGAAAAAGAAATCGTTCGTTCGTTTATAGAAAAATTAAACATTAAAACTCCTTCACCCTATCAAATCGTGGAGAACCTCAGTGGAGGAAACCAGCAAAAAGTAGTTCTGGCAAAATGGCTTGCAATAAAACCAAAGGTACTTCTCTTAGATGAACCTACCAGAGGAATTGATGTAAACGCAAAGAGTGAGATTTACAAACTCATAAGTGAAATGGCTGTTTCAGGAATGGGTGTAGTTATGGTTTCCTCTGAACTTCCAGAGATACTTGCCATGTCCGACAGAATTCTTGTTATGTCTGAGGGGCGGAAAACAGCTGAGTTTCTCAGAGAAGAAGTCACCGAGGAAGATCTTCTGAAAGCAGCAATCCCCAGAAGTGTGAAGGTAGAAACAACACAAAGGGAGGAGTGAGTAAAAGATGCAGGTCGAGAGATCCAGAGCGAAGATTTCGTGGTATCAAAGGATATCTCGCTATCAGTCGATTTTCATACTTCTTGGTCTTATCGTCTTGTTCAGTTTTCTGTCCAATCGATTTCTCACTCTTGAAAATTTCTGGATCATTCTCAGACAAACAGCTGTTAACCTCTGTATAGCTGTGGGTATGACGTTTGTCATTCTCACGGGAGGAATAGATCTATCTGTTGGTTCTATCCTTGGATTCTCGGGGGCTGTAACCGCAAAACTTTTGAAGTATGGTCTGATACTAAGTGCGTTTGGTGTCGTGCTCAAGTTCAATCCTCTTGGTGCATCAATAATTGGAGTCTTGGCTGGTTTTGCAATAGGATTGTTCAATGGGTTTATTATCACAAGATTCAATATTCCCCCATTTGTGGCCACACTGGGAACAATGACAGCAGTTAGAGGATTCATCATGCTTCTGACTAAAGGACATCCTATAACGCGATTGGGTGATAGTTTTGACTTCATAGGTTCTGGGTGGTTTTTAGGGATTCCAATGCCAGTCTGGATAGCCGCTATAGCCACAGGAGTAGGCATTTTTATTCTCAGAAAAACTCAGTTTGGAAGATATGTATATGCTGTTGGAGGTAATGAAAAAGCAGCAGTTCTCTCTGGTGTGAATTCAAAACTGACGAAACTCTGGGTGTACGCGATATCGGGTATCCTCTCGGCTGTTGCAGGTCTAATAGTTACCGCCCGTTTAGATTCAGCCCAGCCAAATGCTGGTTTGATGTACGAGCTAGATGCAATAGCCGCAACAGTTATTGGAGGAGCCTCTCTTTCAGGTGGAAAAGGAACTCTCATAGGAACTGTTGTAGGTGCATTGATAATTGGTGTTTTGAACGATGGGTTGGTACTCGTTGGTGTTTCTCCTTTCTGGCAACAGGTTGCAAAGGGATTCATAATAATAGCTGCTGTGATAGCAGAAAAACTCGGTAGAGGGGAAAAGGAGTGATCAAAGAGTGGGTGCATTGACCAGACACGAGGTTCTTGAACTGAAAAGAAAAGCTATCGAAATAAGAAAGATGATTCTCGATATGATCTACAAGGCAAAGTCAGGGCATACCGGCGGTTCCTTATCGAGCGTGGAAATCCTGGTAACACTCTTTTACAAAATTCTCAGAGTGAAACCGGAAGATCCGAACTGGGAAGACAGAGACAGGTTTATTCTGAGCAAGGGTCACAGCGTTGAAGCATATTACGCAGTCTTAGCTGATAAAGGATTTTTCCCGAAAGAAGAACTCGAGACGTACTGCAAGTACGGTTCTAGGCTCACAGGACATCCCACCAGAAAAGTCCCAGGGGTTGAGGTGAACACCGGTGCGCTTGGTCATGGTCTTGCCATCGGGGTTGGTATGGCTTTAGCAGGAAAAATGGATGGTAAAGACTACAAGGTTTACGTTTTGATGGGAGACGGGGAGCTGGATGAAGGAAGCGTCTGGGAAGCAGCACAGGTGGCGTCCCACTATAGTCTTGATAATTTGATAGGCATAGTTGATAGGAATCGTCTTCAGATATCTGGCCACACAGAAGAAGTCTTGAAACTGGAACCACTCTCAAAAAGATGGGAAGCATTTGGCTGGAACGTGCTGGAAGTTGATGGTCACGATTTTGAGTCACTTTACAAAACGTTTGTCTCCATACCTAGAGAAACTGGGAAACCACATTTGATAATCGCAAACACGATAAAAGGAAAAGGAATCTCCTTCATTGAAGGAAGAGTAGAATGGCACCACAAGGTTCCAAGTGATGAAGAATACAGGAAAGCCATCGAAGAGTTAGAAGAACAGCTGAAAACGCTAGAAGAAGGTGATATGGTATGAAAGTTGCTCTCAGAAAGACAATAGGTGAAAGATTGCTAGAACTTGCGAAGCAGGATGAAAAGATCGTGGTTGTAACCTCTGATGCACGGGGATCCGCGGCCATTGCGGACTTTTTCAAAGTATTTCCAGAAAGATCAATAGAAGTCGGAATAGCTGAGCAGACAGCAGCTGGAGTAGCCGCCGGTCTTGCCCTCTGCGGAAAGAAGGCCTGGGTCTTTGGACCTGCATGCTTCTATTCCGCAAGAAATTTAGAGCAGATAAAAAACGACATTGCCTACTCGGATGCCAATGTGAAAATCGTGGCAGTCAGTGGAGGGGTCAGCTATGGCCCTCTGGGAAGTACACACCATGCTCTCCACGACGTAGCTGTTATGAGAGCCATTCCCAACCTGAAAGTATTGCTTCCCAGTGATGCTGTTCTTGCAGCTGCCATCTTGGAACAGTTACTGAAAGATGAGAAACCCGTATACATGAGAACGGGAAGGAATCCGGTACCTGTGATCTATTCACGAGACGAAAAATTCGAGGTAGGAAGAGCAATAACATTGAAAGAGGGCAATGATATCACAATAATAGCAACAGGAGAAGTCGTGTGGAGAGCTTTGGAAGCGGCAAAGATTCTTGAAAAGGAAGGAATAAGTGCAAGGGTGATTGATATGTTTACCGTTAAACCCCTGGATGAAGAAGCAGTTTTCAGAGCTGCTCGAGAAACAGGAAGAATAGTAACCGTTGAGGAACATAGCATTTTTGGAGGTCTCGGTGGAGCGGTTGCAGAATTCCTTTCTCAAAATTTACCTACTCCTATGAAAATCCTTGGGATACCCGATGAGTATCCGGTTACAGGAACGCAGGATGAAGTTTTAAAACACTACGGCCTTGCGCCAGAGGGGATTGCAAAAACTGTCTTAGAGTGGTTCAAGGAGGGAAATTAGAATGTACGTTCTCGCAATAGATCAGAGTACCTCTGGTACGAAAGCTATTATATTCGATGAGAAAGGAGGAATTGTTCACAGGGTAACGGTGTACCACAAACAGTACTATCCAAAACCAGGCTGGGTAGAACACGATCCTGAGGAGATCTTTCGAAACACCTTAGATGCATGCAGAAAAGTCATTGAAGAATCGGGTATAAAACCGCTCGAGATAGAAGCTCTAGCTATTACGAACCAAAGAGAAACAACCATCTTGTGGGAGAAGAAATCAGGGAAACCAGTCTACAACGCTGTGGTCTGGCAGTGTCAGAGAGGGGCTTCTCTCTGTGAAGAGATAAAGAAAAGGGGATTGGAAGGGAAGATAAAAGAAAAAACAGGACTCGTAGTTGATCCTTATTTCTCTGCCAGTAAAATCAGGTGGATTCTGGACAATGTGGAAGGCGTAAAAAACAAGGCAAAGCAAGGAGAAATTGCTTTTGGAACAGTGGACAGCTGGCTGATCTGGAAATTGACTAAAGGGGAAGTTCATGCAACAGACTTTTCAAATGCGAGCCGCACACTTCTTCTCAACATTCATGAACTGAGATGGGATGAAGAAGTACTGGAGATCTTTGAAATTCCACCTGAAATCCTCCCTGAACTGAAAAGTTCAGATTCTGTCTTCGGTTACACCGATTTGGGATTTTTACCGAAAAAAATTCCCATAGTCGGTGTCATGGGAGATTCTTCTGCCGCTCTCTTTGGACAGGGAGGATTCTATTCAGGGGATATAAAGGTTACCTACGGTACAGGGAGTTCCACCATGTTGAACATAGGGGAAAAACCAAATGTATCAGATTCGCCCATTGTGTGCTCTGTTGGATGGGTCGTAAAAGAGACTTCCAGTTATGTACTCGAGGGTAACATTCATTCAGCAGGTGACACAATTGTTTGGTTAAAGGAAAAACTCGGAATCATAAGCGATCCCTCTGAAACAGAAAAAATAGCACTCTCTCTTGAAAACAACGGAGGGGTTTATTTGGTTCCTGCCTTCGTTGGGCTTGGGGCCCCGTACTGGCGAAGTGATGTGAAAGCGGCTATTCTGGGGCTTCAAAGGAATCATGGAAAAGAACATGTTGTTCGAGCGGCTTTGGAGTCCATAGCCTATCAAGTGAGAGATATCTTCGAGGAGATGGTCAGAATATCCAGTAAGGAACCCACCGAGGTCAGGGCAGATGGAGGAATCACAAGAAACAGATTTCTTATGCAGTTTCAGGCGGATATTCTGAACATACCAGTTTTAGTAAGCAACATAGAGGAAGTATCAGCGAGAGGAGTAGCTTTTGTTGCTTTGCTTCATCTCGGAGCGTTCAGCGATCTTGAAGAGATAAGGCAAAAGATAACTTACAGGGAAAAATACGAACCCCGGATGGGTGATGAATTACGGGAAATGTACTATGAAGGGTGGAAAACTGCTATCAGAAAACTACTCACCGAGTGAAGGAGGGAAAATGAAATGGAAAAGATGACCTTTGGTTTGATCGTCGGAAACAGGGAATTTTTCCCCGACAGACTGGTAGAAGAAGGAAGAGAAAGGGTAATAAAAGTTTTAGAAGGCATGGGATACAGGGTGGTAACCCTTTCACCCTCTGATACGAAACTCGGAGCTGTGGAAACAGCTAAAGACGCTAAAAAGTGTGCGGAACTTTTTAAGGAAAAAGCCGGGGAAATAGACGGGATTATTGTTACTCTTCCAAATTTTGGTGATGAGAAAGGAGTAGCTCAGGCAATCAGATTGAGTGGTTTGAATGTTCCTGTGCTGGTCCATGCGTTTCCAGATGATCCGGAGAAGCTCGACCTTCAGAATAGAAGGGATTCTTTCTGTGGAAAAATATCTGTAAGCAACAACCTGAAGCAATATGGGATAGAGTTCTCCTTGACGACACTTCATACAGAGGATCCAGAAAGTGAAGTATTTAAACGGGACATAGAGAAGTTTGCTGCCGTGTGCAGAATCGTTAAGGGAATGAGAAACATAAAAGTTGGAGCAATAGGAGCGAGACCCAGTGCCTTCAACACGGTGAGATTCTCTGAGAAGATCCTTGAAAGAATGAGCATTTCTGTTGAAACGGTAGACCTCTCGGAGATTCTTCACAGAGTTTCTAATCTCAAAGATGACGACGAGAGAGTAAGGAGAAAACTTGAGGAGATAAAGAAAAATTACAGGTTACAGATTGTACCGGAAGAGAAAATTCTCTTGATGGCAAAGTTTGGATCCGTCATTGACGAATGGATTGAGGAAAACGATATAAAAGCTCTTGCAATTCAATGTTGGACCTCTCTTGAATGGAATTTGGGAATAACTCCGTGTACCATCATGAGCCTTCTCAACGAAAAAGGAAAACCTGCCGCCTGCGAGGTTGATATCACCGGTGCTCTCTCTATGTATGTACTCCAGTTAGCTTCTGGACAGCCATCTGCAATAGTTGACTGGAACAATAACTACAGAGATGAAAACGAAACAATTCTCTTCCACTGTGGAAATTTCCCGGCTTCTATCTATGAAGAAAAACCTGAAATCAAATATGCAGATGTAATAGGAACAACTGTGGGTAAAGAAAGGGCCTATGGAGCTTGTGCAGGGAAGATAAAGACCTCACCGTTCACTTTTCTGAGGCTCACTACAGATGATAACGAAGGAAAAGTGAAAGCATATGTGGGAGAAGGGCAGATACTGGATGAAAATCCAAAGACCTTTGGAAGCAGGGGCGTGGCAAGAATTGAGAAGCTCCAGGAACTCATGAAATACATCTGTGAAAACGGATTTGAACACCATGTAGCGATAAATCTCTCGAGAGTGGCAGATGCTGTGAAAGAAGCTTTGGAAAAATATCTTGGGATAGTAGTTCATAAACATAACGCTGAAGTTTAGAGATTAAACCAGTTCTGGATGCTCTATGAATAAGAAGGGTGATCTCGATGACTCAAAACAATGTTGAAAAATGGGGAACATACGAAATAACACTCAAAGGGAAAGCGGAGGGGAATCCTTTTACAGACGTAGAAATCAAAGCAGTGTTTACAAGCGAAGCTGGTGACAGTTTTGAAGTGGAAGGCTTTTATGATGGGGAAGATACCTTCAAGATCAGGTTCATGCCGAACAGGACTGGTTTGTGGAAGTACGAGGTAAGAAGCGACATCAAAGATCTTGACGGTATGAAAGGAGAGTTTCTGTGTGTTGACCCTTCTGAAGGGAATCATGGACCTGTTCGAGTGTGCAACACTTATCATTTCTGCTATGAAGATGGGACACCTTACCATCCGTTTGGGACAACACTCTATGCGTGGGTACACCAGAGAGAAGAACTCATTCAGCAGACACTCGAATCACTCAGGAACTCTCCATTCAACAAAGTCAGGATGTGTGTGTTTCCGAAGTACTACGCTTACAATAGAGAAGAACCTCCTATGCTTCCTATGAGCTGGAGAGAGGAAGACGGGAGATATCAGGTAGAGTTCAATGTGAAGTTTTTCCAGCACTTTGAGAGGTTAGTGAAGGAACTTATGGACATGGGGATAGAAGCGGACGTGATACTGTTCCATCCGTATGACAAATGGGGATTTTGCAGCATGCCGGAAGAAGTGGACAAAGCGTACTTGAGGTATCTGATAGCGAGAATTTCTTCTTACAGAAATGTGTGGTGGTCAATGGCGAACGAATACGACCTTATCAAACCACAAAAAGACTGGGATGGATACTTTCATTTCATAGTGGAGAAAGACCCTTATAACCATCTAAGATCAGTGCATCAGTGTTTCAAGTTTTATGATCACACAAAACCCTGGATAACACACGCCAGCATTCAGTGGCAGGGGTCACTGAGATCGTGGAGCGGAGAACCTGAGATAGATATAGGCATAAATTTAATACCAAAATGGCGCGAGATGTACAAAAAACCAGTTATCATCGATGAATGTGGCTACGAAGGGAACATTGAGTACGGATGGGGTAATCTGCCACCACAGGAGATGATGAATCGCTTTTGGGAAGGTGTTACCTCTGGAGGTTATGTGACACATGGAGAAACTTATTACTCTGAAGACGAAGTCCTCTGGTGGTCAAAAGGCGGAAGATTGAAAGGTGAAAGTCCAAAAAGAATCGCATTCCTGAGAACGATTATAGAAGAAGCTCCACCGTTTCTTAAACCTATCAAGCTTGATCCTATGATGGACTGGGACGTTCATTGCATTGGTAAAGAAGGAGAATATTACCTGATCTACTTTGATATCAACAGACCAGTGAAAAGAACCTTAAAGCTTCCAGAAGGTAAGTACAGAGTAGATTTAGTTGACTGCTGGGAAACAGAGATACATAGTCTGGGGATCTTCCAGGGACAAGTTGTGATAAGGTTGCCGGGGAAATCGTATGTCGCTTTAAGAATTCAAAAAATGGAGAATAACGACGATTGGATAATTCTCCGAGAAGATGCTAAATTATAAATGAAATCATTATTAATAGCTAAGTTTTTGTTTTGAATAGATAAAACAGGGTATGAGCGTACCACCATTGACGAGTGTTGCTGTTGACTCTTTATATTTACGTTTTTCAGCAAGAAAATCATTGAAGGAGTAGCAGCAATGGGAGGTTAAAAGAATAAGGCTTCTCATCAGTGATAAAATTTCATTGAAGATACTCGACAGGAAGGAGAAATTAGCATGAAAAGGCGCCCTACAATAAATGATGTGGCGAAATTAGCTGGTGTTTCGATTTCAACTGTTTCCAGATATTTGAAAGATCCCTCGCAGGTCAGTGAAAAGTTAGGAGAGAGAATAAGAGAAGCCATAAAGAAACTGGGATACAAACCCAACAAGATAGCCCAGGGGTTGAGAACTGGTGATTCCAAAATGATAGGCTTCATCGTACCTGATATAACGAATCCCGCTTTTCTTACTATAGTTAAGGGAGCAGAGGATTTTCTGAGAAAAAAAGGTTATTCATTTATCATAGGAGGAACCGATCATAAATCGAAAGATGAAGTAGTGATTCTCGAATCTTTCATATTCCACAACGTAGACGGTGTTATAGTAACATGTACAGGCTACGAAAACAAAGCTCTAAAAGAACTTATAGAGAGATATCACCTCAAGTTGGTTTTCGTGGATAGAAGGTATCCCGGCATCGATGCTCCCTATATTGGTGTTGATAATTTTGGAGGAGTTGCCAGGATGGTTGATTATTTGGTCGAAACAGGTCATAGGTCATTTGCCTACCTTTGTGGAGATATGACCTCAACTGCGAAAGAACGTCTGGAAGGTTTTCTCGATCGTATGAAAAAGTACAAGATAAAGGATTACCAGGTTCTGTACGGAGAATTCACGTTTGAGAGTGGTTATAAACTCACCAAAAGATTGTCAAAAATACCGGACGCAATAATAGCTGGAAACGATCTTATGGCCTTTGGTGTGATAGAAGCTCTGAAAGAGAGAGGATTGGTAGTTCCAGAGGACGTCAGTGTAACAGGCTTCGACGATATGTTTTTCAGCAAATACTATAAACCTTCTCTAACTACTGTTCGTCAGGATCTTTATGAAATGGGAAAACAAGCCGGGAAAGTTCTGTTTGCACTTATTTCTGGAAAGAAGATAAGAAAAAAAGAGTACATACTTCCAACGGAAATCGTTATAAGAGATTCTGTGAAAGAAAGAAGAGCATAATATTTCTACGGATACATTTCCAGATACTCCTTCTCTATCCTGCACGGAATGGGGAGTCTTTTTTCAAGCTCTTTCAGTCCTTTTTCTCTGAAAAGATCGTAGACAACAGCGACCCAGAAATGGACCTTTCCGTGGAGATGCTCCAGTGCTTTCAGCTGGTAGCGGAAGTACTCACCGCTTGCTCCTGTGATTTTCTCAAAACTTTCTTCATCCCAGCCTTTCACACTCACTCTGATTAAAACGTTGAGGCCCACGAAAAGATCCACAAGAGAAGGATCGATTCCAAACATCAGACCGTTTGTCTCCAGAATGAAGGTGCCATTCACAAGTTCTATAACTTTTCTCACGTGTTCGGCGGATCTTCTCCCAAGGATCGGTTCTGCCCCGCTGATCCTGAAAAGATCACACTTTCTTTTCTTTGAGATCTCAAGAAGCCTTTCTGCTACTTCCTCTGGTGAGAGAAAATCCCCTGCACGCTTGGGCCTGAGGTTTCTGAAGTAGTTCCAGCAGTAGGCACAGAGAAACTTACATCCTACAGTATCCGCTGTAACGATTCCCCCGTAGTAAAGAGAGTATCTGAATCTATAGTATTTTCGCCTTTCACCCTTCATGACAAGCGATTCCATCTCCATGGCTCTTTGTACCGGATTGAAGGCCATATTACCCCCTCCTTGTGTATAATGTACACGATGATCACAGCCGGTGTGGATGGTACGAGGAGAGGATGGGTGTATTCGATAGTGGAGGGAGACAGGGTTCTCGAGATAGGATTCATGGAACACTTCATGTTCCTGGACTTTCCCACACTCGTTGATATTCCCATCGGTCTCCCGAAAAAAGGCGAGAGAGAGTGCGACAGACTTGCCAGAAGAATCCTTTCAAAGAGAGCTGCGAGTGTTTTTACGGTCCCGTGTAGAGCGGCCGTCTATCAGAAAAGTTACAAGGATGCACTGAGAGTCAACAGAATATGCCAGGGGAAAGGATTTCCTATTCAGTTCTGTCATATAGCGAAAAAAGTGAGAGAGGTCGACGCTTTTCTCAGAAGCTACCCAGATCTTTCCGATCTGATCAGAGAATCCCACCCTGAGTTGTGCTTTCTGAGGATATCAAACAGGATGATGGAATCGAAGCACACCAGAGAAGGTTTGAACCAGAGAATCGAGGTCTTGAAAGAACATCTGGTCTTCGATGTGGAAAATCTGCAGAAAATTTGCAGAGAGCACAGAATACATCTTCACGATGTGCTCGATTCACTCGTTCTTGCACTGGCTCAGCAATTTCCTCTTGAGAGGATACCGGAAGATCCCCCACTGGATGAACACGGCCTTCCCATGCAGATCATTGCACCAGCAAGGACACAGCGTTCGCCGAACCCTGAGTGAGGACGTTGAAAACCTCATTCATGTGAGAAGGATCACTCACATCCACCACAGTCAGGTATCCGTTGAAGTCTGCAATGTAAAGAAATCCTTCATAAAGCCACAGACTCTGAGCCTTTCCTCCACTCGTTGGTATGTGATCGAGAACGAACGGGTTTCCAGGATCTGAAACGTCAATCGTTTGAACACCGAACGCGTAGTCTGCAAGATACAGCACACTATCTGAAACGATCACATCGTAGGGTGTCTGCGATTCGTAGGTCCCCAGAATTTGAGAGAGATCGTTCGCATCGATGATCGATACCCCTTCACCGTAGACAACGGCGTAGATCCTCTCATCTGACACGAAGACACTTCTCACCGTTCCAAAATTCACTCTTTCGAGAAATACAGGATTTGCCGGATTTGAAACGTCCACCACCTTCAAACCCACATTGTAGCAGGCCACGTAAGCGTAGTTCCCCGAAACATGCACCTTTTCCGCCCAGTCCGCTTCTTCGAGTCTTGCAAGCAATGCAGGAGAAAAGGGATCGGAGACGTCGTAGACCAGAAGACCGTTCGTCCAGTCTGCCACGTAGAGATGATCATTGGACAGAGCTACTCCGTAGGCTTAGTGGGTGTTCAGCTGATTCAACTGAACGGGATTTTCGGGATCGCTCACATCGAGAACGTGGATTCCGCTCTGACCATCTGCGAGGAACGCATACTGTCCCGAAACTTCAACATCGAGAGCGCTGTTTGCGAGAGAAACAAAAGAAATACTAACGGGGGTAGCTGTGACGTCGAACACTTCCAGACCTTCCCCGGTTGCCACCAGGGCATAGACCTTTTCTTGAGGCAGAGCCGGTATCATCTGGAAGCATCCAGAAAGGAATAGAAGAGCGAGAATAACAGGAAAGATCGCCTTCATTCTATCACCTCCCTGTGCATTCTACGTCCAGTAGTAAAAGAAAAATGAAAAAACAGTGTAAGATTTATAACTGGAGGGGGGAGATAACATGAAAAGATTTCTGGCAATTCTTTTGATTCTTCCGGTCATGGTGCTTGCGATACATCCTCTGGATCTTCTTGTTCGTGCGAGGGGAAATCCTGTCTACGAGACGATCATTGCAACCACAACCCAGGACGGCGACGAGATATACATACTGAAATCCTTCGGCATGAACTGGCAGAACATCCAGTGGTTCCACAGAGTGGGCATAATCCTTCCGTCGAACTTGAATTACAAAGATAGGGCGTTTTTCTTCATAACAGGAGGAAGCAGAAAAGAAGAAAACGAACGCTATTATGATTCGTTTCTGGAAGAGGTGAAAGAGAATCTGTGGGTGGCGAAGGAATTCGAAGCACCTTTCGTAGTTGTGGGGGACGTTCCGAATCAGCCAATTTTCGGGCTCAGAGAAGATGCCCTGATCGCAGAAACGTTCAAAATGTTCCTTGAGAATCCAGATCCGTTTCTTCCCCTCCTTGTTCCCATGACGTACGGTGTGATAAAGGCCATGGACACAGCGCAGGATTTCCTTGAGAAAAAAGGCGTGGAAATCAAAGGCTTCATGGTATCGGGGGCCTCCAAAAGAGGGTGGACCACGTATCTTACGGCGATCTTCGATCCGCGTGTTTTCGCCATCGCTCCTATGGTGTACGACAATCTGAACATAGAAGCCCAGCTTTTGCATCAAAAGGAGTACTACAGCACTTACAGCGAAAAACTCAAAGATTATCAGGAAAAAGGGCTTTTCGAAACTCTCGAAAATGATCTGGGAAAAAGGCTCCTTGAAATTGTCGATCCTTACGCTATGAGATTGAGACTCTCTCTTCCAAAGATCCTTGTACTCGGCACCAACGACGAATACTGGACCGTGGATTCGGCGAACCTCTATGTGGATGACCTTCCGGGTGAAACCTTTCTATTCTATTCTCCAAACGATCCCCATAACCTGAAGAATGTGAAAGAGATAATAGAGACTCTTTCTTCGTTCTTCAAGATGTACCCCAAACTGCCGAAGGTGGAATTTTCTTACGAGGGCGGTAAAATACTCGTTGAAAAGATCCCGGAAATTGTGGACGCGGAACTGTGGTTTGCAAGATCGAAGAGCAAAGATTTCAGAAAGACGGTGTGGCTCAGATGTGGCGTGGAAGAAACCGATGATTCGCTGATCGGGGTACCTCCTGAAAAGCCTGAAGGTTTTTATCAAGCGTACTTCTTGAGGGTAACTCTCGAAACCAATGGTTTGAGGATTAAGCTTTGCAGTAAGATGATGGTGGAATAGCGGGGTGAAACCTTGGGAAAATGTAAATATTGTGGGAAGCCCGCAGGTTTCTTGAAGACCAAGCATAAGGCGTGTGAGGTTATCTACCAGGAAGGATGGAAAAAGATGCTGGATTTCGTCGAAAAGTCTTTCGAAAATGGAAACTTTCAATCTCTTAGGGGTCAGCTTCTCGAAATAGCTCGGAACCATTTCAGAACAGAGAATGATGTGGAAGATGTACTTGCAACAGTCTGGGAAAGGATGGTGGATCACTTTTTGAATGACGGCAATCTCGATGAATCTGAGGAAAGGATCCTCGCCAGTTTCATATGGGAAACGGGACTTTCTGAGGAAAAATTGAACAGGAAGGGTGCCTATGAGAAGTTCAAGAAGGGAAGATTGTTGAGAAAAGTGGTTCATGGAGAAATAGAACAGTTCGAAGGACCTGTCCCCGTCATCCTTGGAAAATCGGAAGTACCTGTGTGGGTCTTTCGAAGCGTAGAAAACTACGAAATGAGAAAACGAAAAGAGTACGCGGGAGGATATTCTGGTCTCAGTATAAGGATCGCACGTGGCGTTTACTACAGGGTGGGAGGCTTTAAAGGAACTCCCGTTGAAAAGACTGAACTGACGCATGTCGATAAAGGAACACTTGTTTTAACGAGCAAAAATCTGTATTTCGTCGGACAAACAAGAAGTTATAAGATTCCTTACGAAAAAATCATTTCGGTCATTCCATACAAAGAGGGAATCATGGTGTACCAAGATGCAAAGACGAAAAAGCCTCAGTTTTTTGAACTGGATGACGTTTGGTTTTCTTACAACCTTCTGGTGAATCTGATAACACTGGCGAAAACTCAGTAAACTGTGTAGAAGATGAGTTCTCCAGAATCGGTGCAGAGAACAGCAAATTCTTTTTCTGAGATCTTGAAAATCTTCAGAGGATACTTTCCCGTTTTAACCGTTTGAACGACTCTATCGTTTTTTATCAGATACAACTCTTCTGCTTCCACAGAAAGTGCCACCAGATAGTTTCCTATCTCCTCGAGGTAGAGCACAGGGTGCGGCACGTTGATTTGTCTTACATTGCCGTCTCTGTCAACCACAGAGATAACGGGAGAAACAAGGCTGGCAACTGCGATGTCGGGTCCATAGAAGGAAATACCGTAAGCAAAATCGGGAAGGTTTTTCTTCCACACCACCTTTCCGTTCACCAGTTTCACGAGCCAACCGTTTCGATAGTCAAGGACATAATCACCGCTCGAACCCTCCACGTAGCGTAAAGGCCGGGAAAGCCCCAGACGGACAGAAGTCATGTTACCGCGCTTGAGATAAATTACATCGGGATCGTCTTCATCTCTCCAGTAGCAAAGGTAGGCGATTCCTTTCGAAGTTGGAACGAAATAAGTGCTCGGAACACCTGTTCTGTACCTTTCCACTACTCTGAAAGAGTTCCGATCTACTCCCACTAGTGTCCCCTGGGAAAACAACGAAATGTAAAAAACACCGTTGTGGTAAAGAAAGACCGTGGGATCCCCACCAAGAAGAATTTCTCTCTTTCTCTTTCCCGAAGGAGTGAGTTCAACGAATTTTCCCTCGAACATATCAGTAACGTAGAAGTTTCCTTTGAGGTACATACCCCAGACAGGGTAGGAAAAACCTGTGAAACGCGCTGTTACTCTCTTTGAAAGCGCATTCACCGCGACGACTTCTCTTTTCAAAGAATCAACGAGGGTGATGACACCCTCGTTGATCGTTCCTCTCAAAGGATTCACATTGAGATCTATCCTCTCTGTTTCGAGGATTCCCGCGAAAACACTTACGATCAGAGATACAAGTAGCGCTGCAGTTCCCAGTTTGTAACGTAAGTGCTGTATTCCATCCACTCTTTCTCCGCTGCCTCCACAAATTTTTCGAATATGTGCTCTCCCAGCGCATCTATTATAACATCATCTTTCTTGAGTTCTTCAACGGCCTCTTTCAAGCTGCCGGGAAGAGATCCTATACCCATTTCTTCCCTTCTTTCCGGAGTCATGTGGTAAATGTTCTCCTCGACAGGCTTTGGAGGTTCAATTTTGTTCACTATGCCATCCAGACCTGCTGCAAGGATGGCGGCGAATGCCAAATAGATGTTACAGGATGGATCGGGAGACCTGTACTCCAACCTTGTAGCCTTTCCTCTTGCTTTCGGTATTCTGATGAGGGCGCTTCTGTTTCCAACTGACCAGGTGATGTAAACGGGGGCTTCGTATCCTGGAACGAGCCTCTTGTAACTGTTAACTGTTGGATTTGTGACAGCAGCGAGTGCCCTTGCGTGTTTCAGAATACCACCGACGAAGTACCTGAGATCATCGGAAAGTTCGAGCGGTTTACTTGGATCATAGAAGGCGTTCTGGTCACCTTTGAAGAGGCTCATGTGAACGTGCATACCGGAACCGTTCACACCGAAGAAGGGTTTCGGCATGAAGGTCGCGTAGTAACCATGGAAGATCGCCATGGTTTTGATCACAAGTTTCACGGTCTGGGCGTTGTCGGCTGTTCTCAGGAAGGTATCGTACTTGAAGTCCACTTCGTGCTGGGAGGGAGCTACTTCGTGGTGTGTGGCTTCAACGATTATTCCCATTTTCTCGAGGGCAATGGCGACATCTCTTCTTATCTCTTCGGCTTTGCTCAACGGGAGAAGGTCGAAATACCCACCATGATCGAGGAATTCTGGAACGGGTTCTCCTTTTTCGTTGGTGGGAAGGATGAAAAATTCCATCTCGGGACCCGCGTACGGCGTGTAGCCCAGCTGTGCCGCTTTTTCCATCATTCTTCTGAGTCTGTACCTTGGATCACCTTCGAAAGGCTTACCATCGGGAGTGTAAACGTCGCAGATGACCCTTGCGCTCTTTGCACCGTCGACTGTCCATGGAAGAACAGCAAAGGTGTCGAGGACGGGTTTGAGGTACATGTCGGATTCTTCGATTCTCACAAAACCTTCAATGGAGGAACCGTCGAACATGATACCGTCTTCCCATGAATCAAGGAAAATCTCGGGAGTTATTTCCACGTTTTTCAAGATCCCATTGATGTCAGTGAATTGCAATCTGATGAATCGAACGTTCTCCTCTTCAATGATTTTCTTGATAGTTTCAATTGTCATAACAGCACCTCCTCTTGAACATAAAAAATTATTGTGGTATAATTAATGTCCCAAGACACGAAACAAAGTCGGTGAAGCTTGCAAAAAGCAAAAACAACAATCCTTTCTGTCCCCGGGGACAGAGGGGGTTTTTCTTTTGCATCTTTATGCGTAGAATATAGCAGTTATTTGTGAATTGTAAATTATTTGGAAGTTAAAAAGCGGTTTAGAAATACCTTCAAAAACAAGAACACAGCATATCCTATAGCGAGGCCAAGAGCGCTCCTGTAGATAGAAACAACCAGGGGCGTTTTAACATGACAGAACGTGTTGAACATTGAAACGAGGGCAATGCTGCCAAAACTTTCTCTGAGAAAATCGTATTCTTTGAATCCCTCCAACCAGAAGAACGGGTAGCACGCAATCTCTTTGAAACGGGGCCGAACCATCAAAATGCTTTCCAGCCAGTCTCTGAGCTTTCTTTCAACTTCCAGTACCCACCCCGAATTTCCCGAACGCATAAGATAATAGAAACCTACAGGAATAGTAAGAAAGAGGAGTGGCAAGTACTTTTTCCAGTTCTTTCTGTTCTCCCAGAGCCCCACAAAAAAGAGAAACCCAGGAAGAAGAACGAGCGAGAGTTTCACCCCGCGGAAATCCAGGATACCGTTGAGATGATAAAGATCACTGAGACTCAGAGACAGAGAGATCGACAGAAGAATAAAACTCAGTACTTTCAACCATTTCTTCTTCGGTACAAAATACGCTGCCAATGTGCCGGAAACAAACAAAAGGGAAACGAACCACTCTTTTGAAAAAGGCAGAACGAGGACTACTAAAAGAAGCAGAGGATTCAGAGAGATTATAAGAAGGATTGGGGGTATCAAAAGGATCCATTTCGGAAAAGAAGGTTCGGATTCTGGAGGTGCCGGAAACGGTACAACTTTTCCTCTGAAATAATTGGAAAGTCCCTGAACGAGGAACTCTTTCTCGTCTATGTCCCTTATCCAGAGTACCTCTACGCTTCGTTCAAGAACGGCTCTTTTGTACCTGTGAAACAGCGCTTCTTCGTCCAAGTTCAGCTTTTCTATCTCTTCGGGTTTCACCGTGTGGACACGAAAGAAAAGACCGTCCTTCTTCAGGAGAACGACTTTTCTGGCGAAATCATAAGAGGGATCGAACTCTACGATTCCAAGCCATTTTCCCTTCAACTTTTCTGCCAGTTCTTGAGGTTCCCAGAAGAGGGGTTCACCTTTGAGAATCACGATCTCGGCTTCCGGTGGCAGGTCTTTTTTACTTGAAAGGTCAAAGAGAATCACCCGCTTTCCATCGATCATGTCATCGAACAGAAAAGAAAACGCCATTCCTTTCCTGTCGTAAGACACTCTTTCTGGAAGAAAGAACACGATGAACACAACAGAGCTCATCAGAAAAATGAGAAAAAGACTATTTCTCAAGTTTGTAAACTTCTTCACCCACTATCACCTCGAGTTCTTCCTTGGTCCAGCCGAAGACCAAGTTCCCTTTCAGGGAAAGTCCACCGATCTGGATTTTCTTTTTTGGTCCTAGATACACGGGAACGGGCCTTTCTTCCACGGTCATCCTGTGTGGCTTGTTCACCACAAAGAAGGCGGTGTTCGTGTTACCGAAGGTATCCGTGGCTTTGACAAAAACAACGTGATGCCCGTCGGGCACCTTCTGGACTTCTCTTCCATCACAGATGTATTCAACTTGAAAAGAGGAAACGTCTTCTATCCTCTCCGGAGAAAGAAGGAGCGGAGGAGTGGTGTCTCTCACCTCGACTTTCATTCTCAAAAAATTTCCAGATTCATCGTAACCGATGAGGTGATAGACACCCGGAAACTCTGGAGAAAACACAGTGAGCTTTTCTCCGGTTGATGGAAGATACCAGTTCACAAGAGACGGTAGAATGAGGCTTCGACCGAACTCAACAGAAGATTGGTACGATCTTTCCGCGAAAGAAACAGGGAGAGTTTCGAGTGAGAGACTGGTGGATTGTCCTATAGAGTCCACCACTTCTATCTCGAGTTTTGTGGCTTCCAAAGTGTGGTACCACAATTTGCCTTTCTTTCCATCCCAGAGTGTGACAAAGGTGGAATCGTCAGTCACATTCAGAAAGACCACCGTTCCGATAAGAGGGTGCCACACCTTTGAGTATCTCACCTCAGGAGGCTCTGGGGTGACGTCTATGGTGCCTTCTATTCTCTTTGGAATCTCAAATTCCTTGAAAAAAAAGGAGAGATAATACTCGAGTTTCTCTTTTGTAATGGGCTCTTTAACAACGACCATGTTGCGTGAAAAGACTTCAACGGGGAACGTGTCGTAAACGAACGTGAGATCTGTGCTGTCGAGAAGCTCGGTGAAAACATCCTTGGGAATTCGGATATCCCCCACATCGACTCCGATCGTCACACCGTTGTTCAGGACAAGAGCCGTGCTGTCTGGAAGATCGAGAGTGATGCCTCGAACCTCTGGAGGAGTGTATATTGTTTCAAGAGAAGCTTTGAAGGGCTCCAGGTCGCGCGAAGTTGTAAAAGGAAAAGTTCTGTTCGTCAACGAAACAATGCCGGTGTTGTTGTAAGTGTTGAAGAGCACTTCCTTAGAAAACAGAAGAAGAGACGAAAGGATGAGAATCAGGAGAGAAATTCTTCTAACCATTCATCACTCCTCTCTTCTAAAAAATTCAAAACGCTGAGAAGATCATCTGGAAGGGGTGCTCTGAAATCCTTCTCCTCTTCAGTCCACGGATCGATGAACTTCATTCTGTAGCTGTGGAGGAACAGTCTTTTCAAACCGTATCTCTTTCGAAATTCCCTGTTGAAATGTCTGTCACCGTAGGTATCGTCTCCCACAACGGGAAAACCTATCTGTGAAAGGTGTCTTCTTATCTGGTGCTTTCTGCCTGTGTGTATTTTCACCCTGAGGAGTGAAACATCTCTCAGAGATTTCACTGAGACGATCTCAGAGATCGCTTCCTGTCCATCGAGAGGAATGGTGATTTTCATGTTGTTCTCAGGAGTTCCTCTCACGAGCGTAACGTATTCTTTCTCTATGTTTCTGTCCTTGAACAACTCTGTGAGAATCCTCGCGGCCTCTCTATCTTTGGCGACAACGAGAAGCCCGGAGGTGTCTTTGTCGAGTCTGTGAACGAGGAACGGTGAAAATCCCTTTTCCTGACCGTAGTGAAGGAGTCCTTCGATCAATGTCGCGACATGAACCCCTTTCCCAGGATGTATGGCTATGTTTGGCGGCTTGTTCAACACAAGATAGTGCTTGCCTTCGTAGAGTACATCGAGTTTCATGGGAACTGGAGTGAGATCTTTCCTCTCGGATCTCTTCGGAAGATTTTCCAGATTCACATACCGGAATTCCACCACATCTCCTTCTTCCAAATCGAAGGAAGGATCCTTCACACGTTTTCCGTTGACATACACTTTTCCCTTTCTGATGAGCTTGTATATCACCGAAAGGGGTACGTCTTTCAACTGGTTCCTCAGAAATTTGTCCAGTCTTCTGTAGAAATTCTCCTTGGTGACTTCTATTCTCATGACTTTCATTTCTCCTGAATGATTTCGTTTTTCTCGTTGAGAACGATCGTTTTCGCTTTCACGGGTTTGTCACTGAAGGTGAAAGCCATGATGATCACTCTGTCACCCTCTTCACCGAGTCTTGCGGCCGCACCGTATAGGTTTATCTCACGGCTTCCCCTCTTTCCCTTTATAACGTATGTTACGAACCTCGCGGCGTTGTTGACGTTCACCACCAGTACGACCTCTCCCTCGCTGATGCCCGCTTTCTCCATCAGCTCTTCGTCTATTTCTATACTTCCTTCGTAGTAAACCTCTTTCCTCGTGATCTTAGCCATGTGAATTTTGGACTTCAGATATATGTTCAGCATCGTTTCACCCTCCCGAAAGATTTTATCATGTGAAGATATGTTATGATTTTACAGAAACACAGGAGGTGGGAATTATTTACAAGCGATTCGCCCGAGTTTTTCACGAAGGGCCGTACACATCGTTTTCAAGGAGAATAGCGAAAAATTTCACCAAAATTCTGGAAAACTTTCATGTTCGAGGAAAAAAAGTATTGGATGTGGCCTGTGGAGAAGGAACGTTTGCTGTGGAAATCGCTAAGCAGGGCTTTGAAGTGGTGGGGATAGACCTTTCACCTGAGATGCTGGAGTTTGCCAGAAAAAGGGCAAAAGAAGAAAGCGTACCTGTGGTTTTTTTGAAAAAAGACATGAGAGAACTCGATTTCCACGAAGAATTCGATATCGTCACCTGCTGGTTCGACAGTCTCAACTATCTTTTGGATTACAGCGATTTGAAAAAAACTTTTGAGAAAGTTCATGAAGCTTTGAAAGCAGGCGGAGCGTTGCTTTTCGACATGAACACCGTTTATGGGCTTTTGATGGCCAATCAGGAAGGCCCCGTGTACATTCAGCAGGATGGAAAGGACATCTTCGAGGTTCAAACCATAGAGTTCGAACTGGAGGAATCCATTGCCACCTTCTATGTGACCGTTTTCGAGAGAAAGCAAGGGAACCTGTGGGAGAGATTCGATGAGATACATAGAGAAAGAGGCTACAGAGTGAAAGAAATCGCGTATGCACTGAGTGACGCGGGGTTTGTGTTTTCTTTTTATGAAGATCTTCTCAGCAAGTCCCCTCTGACCAGCTACAGTAGAAGACTGTGGTGCGTTGCGAGGAAGGTGAGCGCAGGATGAGACACAGAGGCGGGAGAGGATTCCGGGGCTGGTGGCTTGCCAGTACCATTCTTTTACTCGTAGCGGAGAAGCCTTCTCACGGATACGAGCTCGCAGAGAGGCTCTCAGAGTTTGGTATTGAGATACCCGGAATCGGTCACATGGGCAACATTTACCGTGTACTCTCCGATCTTGAAGAGAGCGGGCTTCTCAGCACCGAGTGGGATACAACGGTCAGCCCTCCCAGAAAGATCTACAGGATCACCCCGCAGGGGAAACTCTATCTCAAAGAGATATTGAGGTCTCTGGAGGATATGAAGAGAAGAATAGAAACACTCGAAGAAAGAATAAAGAGAGTGCTTCAGGAAGAATAGAGTTCTTTTTCTATACGGGCCAGTTCTCTTTTCACTTCTTCTGAATCTATGGTCGGGTACTCTCCATCGAAGTAGATCCATTTTCCAGCGACCATCGTGGCGAAAACTTCACCGCTGAAAGCGTGAACGAGGTGGTTTTTTATGTTCTGAACTGGAAACATTTCGGGGAGGTCGAGATCTATTACCACAAGATCGGCGTTCCAGCCTTCTTCAATCTTTCCACTTTTGAATCCCATCGCTTGTGCTCCATCGTACGTTGCCATTTTCAAACATGTGTTCACATCCAAATTGTGCGGATTCTCTGCCTTCTGAAGGAGACTCGCGAGTCTCATTTCGAAGAACAGATTCAGAGAGTTGTTGCTCGCCGCTCCATCCGTGCCGAGGGTAACTTTCATCCCGTGCTCTGCCATTCTCTGAACGGGTGCTATCCCGTTTCCGAGTTTCAGGTTGCTCGTGGGATTGTGAGAAACGAAAAATGGAACATCTTTCAGGACATCGAAATATCTCTCGGGAAGATGAACACAATGGGCCGCAATGGTCTTCACTTCTTTCAAGCCAATGTTCAAAATATCCTCTAGGTCGTAATTTTCTCTGGAAGTCTCATAAAGATGAATCGTTACGGGGGCGTTCAGAGACTTCGCAGTGTCGAAGACTCTCTTCAGATATTTTTCAGAACAAAGGTAAGGTGAGTGAGGACCGAATCCAACGAGGATCCTCTCTTCAAAGCCGTTCCACTCGTTGTAGAGCTTCAAATTCTCTTCAAGACGTCCGCCATCGTCTCCATTGTTGTCCACAAGTCCTCGTGTCAAAAGGGCCCTCATTCCAAAATCCCTGACCGCTTTCGCAATCCATTCTTCGTGGAAATACATATCGACAAAGCCGGCGATACCATGTCTTGCCATTTCCATCTGGGCAAGGATCGTACCGTAGTAGGCCATCTTCTCCGTCAATCTGTCTTCTATTGGAAGCACCTTAGAGAAGAGCCACTCTTCGAAACTGAGATCTTCTGCAACTCCTCTCAGAAGAGTCATCGGAGCGTGAGTGTGCGTGTTGAAAAGAGCCGGCATGACAAGTTTGCCGGAGAGATCCAGATCGACCTTCAGTTCTCCCTGGACCACTCGTTTTATCGTGCCGTTTTCGATCTCCACAGCTCCCCAGAAAGGTTCAGAAGAAAAATCCTTCAGTATCAGACAATTTCCTATGATCATTTTTCCCACCCTTTTCATAAAGCAAGGAGAATTTCGAGAGAGTTGAGATCTCCAGCTATCCCCCTTTTCATCAAAAACCGGCATCTCCTGTATGTTGTTGATCATCAACTTCAGAGCTTTTTCCAACGGTGTATCCACGTAAGTGTACACAGGATCCAATTACAGACGTCTTTCACCTTCACGATCCCATCTCAATATCTGATCAGCAGGTAGATTCCTGACACAAGAAGACTGAGTATGAGCACAGGAAAACCTATCTTGAAATACTCCCAAAAAGTTATATGCTTTCTGTCTGCTATGAGAGAAGTTCCTACCACGTTCGCGGACGCACCGATCAGGGTTCCGTTTCCTCCGAAACATGCTCCCAGAGAGAGAGCCCACCAAAGGGGTCTTAGATCAGAAAACGTCTCCGGAGCCAAAACTGCGAGTTTCCTTATCACTGGAATCATGGTGGCAGTGAACGGTATGTTGTCAACGAAAGCGGAGCTCAACCCGGATATTCCCAGGACAGATATCAAGGTACTTTCCATCTTTCCTTTTGAAAGCCTGATAACGAATTCTGATATTCTTTCGAGAACACCGGCATCTTCAAGGGCACCAACAACGAGGAAAAGACCTATGAAGAAAAAGATAACACCCCATTCGATCTCTTTGAACACATCCTCTATATCTTTTTTCTTTAAGAAGGCAAGCGAGAGGAAACCAGCGAGCAAAGCAACCTCGAAACTCTCAAGTCCAAGCGGTTTCTGAAAAGAGAAGAGAACAAGAACGATCAGAGTCAGTATTATGGAGAGATAAAACAGCTTTTTGTCAACGATGGCCCTACGGGGATCGAAGCCTTTGACCACTTCTACCGGTATTTTTCTGAATATAACTCTTCTGTAAACAGCGGAAAGAAAGATCAGGGTAACGATGAGAGTCAGAACAGCAGCGGGCGCCACGTTGATCACAAAATCGAGGAAATGAAGTTTTGCCGCGGAAGCGATCATGATGTTTGGAGGGTCTCCTATCATCGTAGCGGTACCACCTATGTTCGAAGATATGATCTCCGATATCACAAAGGGAACGGGATCCAAATCCACCGTATCGCAAACTACCAGAGTTACAGGGACGAACACCAGAATCGTTGTTACGTTGTCCAAAAAAGAGGAGAGAAGAGCCACAAGGAAATTTATTGAAACAAAGAAGAAAAACACGCTTCCTCTGGAAAGTTTTATAGAGTACAGTCCCAAAAAATGAAACAGGCCACTTCTTTTTGTAACGGACACGAAGATCATCATTCCAATCAAGAGAAATATCGTGTTGAAATCCACATACCTTACCAGCGCTTCTATGGGATCTTTGAACACAAGAAAGAGGGCAGCACTTCCTCCGAGCATGGTGATGACCGCTCTGTGGTGTTTTTCCAGAATGATGAAGAGGTATACTATTATAAAGATCAGAAGTGAAACAACGGCATCTTCGAACAAAATATCTCCTCCGGAGGTAAGAGATCAATGAAAAAGATGTTTTTGTTTATCTTTGCTATTATACCCCTGTTTTCTTTCTCTGTTGTAACCCTCAATTTAAGTATGTTCAGCACCGAAGAGGCTTCTTCCGTTCTCGCAGATGTTCAGAAGAAGATTCTGGAGCTTCTGCCGAAAGAGGCAACGATCACAACCTCTTCGACTGCAACGTTTTCGATGACGTTTTTCCTTTCTTACGACGCAACGGGCAACCTCTATGTGGGAGAGTGGAAACACGGGGGTGAAGTTGCAAGGTACGAGTACAATCCCAGAGGCTACAAATACTACAGGGATTTCTTGATGGAATGTGCTTCCTTTCCTCTGGAGAAAGTCTCTTTCTACCTCTTTTCCAAAAACGAATTTCCAGACGTATTCAGGCTCACCTATCATCCCGCACTCGATGAGTACTGCGATTTTTCAAGCAGATACTTGGTTTTCTCTTCTGAAAGACTCTCCGGCAACAGGAATTTGTTCTTGATCGACAGGCAAAACGGAGAACTCATTCCGATGCCCATTTACGACAGCAGTGAGTACTTTCCGAGAATATCACCGGGCGAAAGATACCTGCTTTTTCAGGGCTCACTCCATGGAAACTGGAACATTTACCACATGCCGCTCTCACCTGATTACTCAAAGAAGATACAACTCATCTCACGCGGCAGGTACGCTTCGTACAATCCGAACTGGATCGACAACAGCATGGTGGTTTACGTTCAGGAAGATGCAACTTCGAATCATTTGGTTGTAAAAGACCTGACAGCAATGAAGGAAAAGACGTACTATCTTCCGTTCGACTGGGTTTTCACGCCGGTCAAGGGGAAGCAGGGTATCGTGTTCGTGGGACTCAAAGAGTCAAACTTCGGAATATACGAATTGCTTCCCGATGGAACGGTGACGGTTCTCGAGGACAGTCCTTACAACGAATTCGATCCGGACGTGTTTGAAAACTATCTGATCTTTTCCTCTAACAGAGACGGGGTTTTCAGAATCTATGCGAAGGATCTGGTTTCTGGAAAGGTGTGGTGCCTCACCGAAAACATCCCTTACGACACATTCTATCCCGCTTTCTCTGAAGATGGAAAACTCGTAGCCTTTTCCGTGTACAGTAAAGGAAGCGAACCGGATATATGGATCGTTCGTTTCAGAACTCCTCAGGATTGATGTTTTTTATAACATGAACCTTCTTTATGAATCCGCCTGATCTTTTCAGTCCATCTAGTTCTTCTTTCAAGCTATTGGAAAGCTCGTTGTTCGTGAAGATGCCAACCTCTGTGGCACCGTAGATATAGGCCGCTGCTACGAGTTCCTTCACGACCTCCTTCTCCACGGTGGAATTTCTCTTTTTCACCTGGAAAATCACCGTGCTTCCTTTCCTTTTCGCAACGATATCCGCTCCGAAATCCTTGCTCTTTCGCGTCGTTCTCACCGATCTGAAACCGTGCTCTTTCAGATATTCCTTAGCGAATTCTTCAAACTGATACGGATTCTTAAGACCCACCTCAAGAAGGTCTCTGAGGTCTTTTTTTCTCCTCCTTCTCCATAGCACGAGGAAAACAAGAAGGCTAAAAGACAACAGACTCAAAATGACGTAAATCATTCACTTTCACCTTCGTTTTGTGTATTTTCGAATTTCTCCTCATTCTTTCGAACGCTTCCAGAGATTCCTTCGTGATGGAAGAATAGACCACTCTGATGTCACGTGCTCTGTTCATGTACGCCATGTAGAGGATTTCTTTTACCACATCGAAGTTCACGCCTCCTACACAGATGATGATCTTTCTGAGGCCTTTTTTGATCAGAAACACTTCACAACCGTTCACCGTTTTATGGAAGATCTGATATCTTCTGCTTTCGTAGTATCTTTTTACAGTTCGGCAAACGGTTTCCACATCGACCTTTTTCCTTTTCTCAACCAGATCCAAGATGAAAACAATAAAAATAACGATCGCCGTAAGTACGATTCCAAGTATCTTCACCTTACCACCCCATCCAGAAATACATGATATCATTTGAAAATGGAGAAAGGAAGGTGAAACGGTGCGTGTAGAAGAGGCAAAGTACCTTGCAAAAAAGATCATGATGGCCGGTGAGATACCGCTTCTGGTAGGGCATTTCGGTGTGGGGAAGACGGATATCGCCAGAGACATAGCCAAGGAGACCGGAAGAGAATTGATCATCCTGGTTCTTTCTCAGATGGAACCAGGTGATTTGATAGGGCTTCCTGCTCGCTCGGAAGAGAAAACCGTTTTTTTAAAACCAGACTGGTGGCCAGAGGGCGGTGATACGATTCTTTTCCTTGATGAGATAAACAGGGCCCATCGTTCTGTCAGAAATGCTATCATGCAGCTTCTCGTGGATAGAAGAATTCACAACCATATATTGCCTGAAGGAACGTGGGTCATGGCGGCTATGAATCCCCCAGAGGAAGAGTACGACCAGGCCGATCTCATCACAGATCCCGCGTTCATATCTCGCTTCTTCATTCTGGAAGTGAACCCGGACGTTTCCGAGTGGTTGGAATGGGCTGAGAAGAACAGCTTATCGAAAGAAGTGAGAGACTTCATAAGGAACTACCCTGAGTTTCTCTTCTCCGAAAGAAGTCTCTCTCTGAAAACCTCTCTGAAACCTTCTCCAAGAAGCTGGCATAAACTCTCAAATGTGTTGAAAACCTTGACAGATGAGGAAAAGGAGAGGTACGGCTACATTGTTGCGGCGGGAATCGTGGGTCCAGAGGCTGCAAAGGCCTTTTATGATTCGTTCTTTCAAAGAGCGAAAGTTCCTTCTGTGGAAAGTGTTCTCTTTGATGGAAGGATGGAAAATCTGGAAGATATACACGCTTCGAACACCCTTGTTCTCAGGATAGTCGATTTCTTCAGCAAAGCGGACGTGAGAACTCTTGAAAGACACCTGGACGACGTATCGAAGAATCTGGTCAGACTTTCTGAAACCATGCCCAGGGAATCCTTTTACGGTGTTTTAAGGTTTCTGGTCGATGAAGCCCAGAAAGAAGGAGAAAGGTCCTGGATTTTCGATAAAATACTTGAAAAGATGCTGGAAAGAGAAGACATGAGAAAAATGGTGAACGAACTATGAAGGGTGAAGATATCCTCAAAAAGGCTTTGCTGAACATAGGAAAAGAGTCACCGTTCTATTATTACGTTCTTCTCGGTGTCAGGCTGGCGCCATCGAAGAACATAAGAAATCTGAAGCTCTCTTTCTCTACAACCGGAGACGTGATGTTGCTTTACAATCCGGAGGCAATAGAAAAAAAGCCTCTGAGAATGGTTCAAGCCCTTCTGATACACGAGGTCATGCACATCGTTCTCCAGCACTTTCGAATAAAGCCTAAGGACGAAAGAGACAGAAAGATATGGGATCTTTCCATGGATGCCGCTATAAACCAATACATCCCGGAGCTTGCAGCCTTTGGGATACCGCTCGACGTACTCGTGAAAGAGGGTCACGCAACGGACAACGATACTCTCTTCGTAATACCACCGGAGTGGATGATGTTTGAAAACACTGAAGCTTATCACAAATGGATCCTGGAGGAGATGGAAAGACTCGGAAGGTACGATGTGGAAGTGGTGGCAGAGTTTCGGGATAACGTCGACGACCACTCGGGACTGTTCGAGGAAGACGTTCCAGTTGAGATGATCCTCGATCTCACAAAAGACAGAACCAAAAAAGCTTTCAACCTCTTTGGAGATACTCTTCCCTCCGGAGTAAAAAGAGAAGTTTCGCTCTCTCTTGAAAATCCAGAACTGGACTGGAAGACGCTCCTCAGGAGGTTCTTTGGTGTTTCGATAAAAGCGGATCGCTACACAACTCCGTTGAAGCCAAACAGAAGGTACGATCACCTTCCCGGCTGGAGAAGCGAGTACCTTCCAAGAATAGCTGCTGTGGTGGACACCAGCGGAAGTATTGTGGAGAATGAGTTAAACCAGTTCATTTCCGAGCTCGAGAAGATCTCGAATATAGCAGGAGAAGAACTCTGGCTCGTTCAGGTTGACAGAAGCGTCACATCGGCTATGAAGTACAGATCCGGAAAGTGGAAGGATCTGGAGATCGTGGGAGGAGGAAGCACCGATCTTCAACCAGCGATCGATTACTCAGAAAGGGTCCTCAGGTCGGAAGGAACAGTTGTCTTCACGGATGGTCACACCGACGTTCCGATCGCAAGGAGAAGAATCCTTTTCGTGCTTTCAAGGTATCACAACGAAGAATTTCTCAAGGAAGCGAGAAAGATGTACGGAAAAGATGCGGTGGTGGTCCTCTCATGAAAAAAGAACTGGAACTTCTTCTTAAGGAAACATCGGTACACAACCCTCTTAAAGACTACGAGAGTAAGCTTGACAACGTGCATCTCCATGCTTTTGTGCTCAGAATAAAGAGACATCGGTTTCCATCGCTGTTTCTCATGGTTGATTCGTCCGACAGAAGACTGCTGAATCTCTCCGTTGAAGATCCCTTCGATAGAGAACCGTGCATATACAGGGTGGAGACAAATGTACCAGAATCCATGGTCACTTTCTACACAAAGCTGTTCGAAAAGGTGGATTCGATTTCCGCGGGAATATTCAGGATGCCACTGAAGGTGAAGGTTTTGAGATCTACCGGAAATGAAAGCTGGCTTCAGAAGATATTCCTTCAGGAAAAAGTGAAGAACATGGAGTTCTTTCTCTTTCAAAACAGGGTATCTGACGAAAATCTGGAAAAGATGATGAAACTTTTAAAATCGCGGCTGAAGATCATCCTGAGAAACGAGGGAATTGATGTGTTTCTTGAAGATCCAGAGTGGGTAGATAAAGAACACATCTCGCTGCTCCATGAAATGGGAGTGGTTTTGAGGAAGAAAAAGGGAATTCAACCTGCGCAGAATCCTATGGAACAGGCCTTTCTCACATTGAGAATAGGATACGATCAGTTCTTCGGAGAAGACTTTGACATGGAATCTTTTGTGAAAGACTTTATGGAAAAATTGAAAAGGATGTATGAGGTACTCGTTTCGATGTTATAATAAATATCGTGCAAAAACCTTTTAAGGAGGGACGAAACATGAAGGTAAGAGTTGACGCAGATGCCTGCATTGGATGTGGAGTTTGTGAGAACCTCTGTCCTGACGTTTTCCAGCTCAGTGACGATGGAAAGGCAAAGGTCCTTCAGCCTGAAACAGATCTTCCCTGCGCAAAGGACGCCGCTGACAGCTGTCCAACCGGAGCTATCAGCGTGGAAGAGTGAAGTAAGGGGTGGGGTTCCACCCCTTTAGAAATTTTTCAGATCTGTTTCTTTTTCTCCGTTGATTTTTCGAGTGTATCTGTTGGATAATTAATCCAGTCACTCCTCGTTTGGGGGTCCTCCATTATGAAAGAGAGAATACTCCAGGAAATAAAGACCAGGGTAAACAGAAAAAGCTGGGAACTCTGGTTCAGTTCTTTTGATGTGAGATCGATAGAGGGTAACAAGGTTGTCTTCTCGGTCGGTAATCTTTTCATAAAAGAATGGCTGGAGAAGAAGTATCATTCTGTTCTCTCAAAAGCCGTGAAAGTTGTGCTCGGAAACGACGCCACTTTTGAAATCACTTACGAAGCCTTTGAACCTCACTCCTCTTACAGCGAACCTCTTGTGAAGAAAAGAGCGGTGCTTCTCACACCACTGAATCCTGATTACACCTTCGAAAATTTCGTCGTTGGTCCGGGAAATTCGTTTGCTTATCACGCCGCTCTCGAAGTGGCAAAACATCCAGGAAGATACAATCCACTCTTCATATACGGTGGTGTCGGACTTGGGAAGACGCACCTTCTTCAGTCGATAGGGAACTACGTTGTCCAGAACGAACCAGATCTGAGGGTGATGTACATCACCAGTGAGAAATTCTTGAACGACCTTGTTGACAGTATGAAGGAAGGAAAGCTGAATGAATTCAGGGAGAAATACAGAAAAAAGGTTGATATTCTTCTCATAGACGATGTCCAGTTTCTCATAGGAAAGACAGGGGTTCAGACGGAACTGTTCCACACCTTCAACGAACTGCACGATTCCGGAAAACAAATCGTCATTTGTTCAGACAGAGAACCTCAAAAATTGAGTGAGTTTCAGGATAGGCTGGTTTCCAGATTTCAAATGGGGCTCGTGGCGAAGTTAGAGCCCCCCGACGAGGAAACGAGGAAGAGCATTGCGAAAAAGATGCTTGAAATCGAGCATGGTGAACTTCCTGAAGAAGTTCTGAATTTTGTCGCAGAGAACGTGGACGATAACCTGCGAAGACTCAGAGGAGCCATTATAAAGCTTCTGGTTTACAAGGAAACGACGGGAAAAGAGGTCGATCTGAGAGAAGCCATCTTGCTCCTGAAAGACTTCATAAAGCCAAACAGAGTAAAAGCCATGGATCCAATAGATGAACTCATAGAGATCGTTGCAAAAGTAACTGGTGTTTCACGTGAAGAGATCCTTTCCAACAACAGAAACGTTAAGGCTCTCACAGCCAGACGAATTGGTATGTACGTGGCCAAGAACCATCTGAATAGTTCTCTGAGAACGATAGCGGAGAAATTCAACAGGTCACACCCTGTTGTTTTAGACAGTGTCAAAAGAGTCAAAGATTCCCTCCTCAAAGGGAACAAACAACTGAAGAGCCTGATCGATGAAGTGATAGGAGAGATTTCAAAAAGAGCCCTGAGCGGTTAACTCCTCGATGATTCTCCTGAGGGACCATTTCAGGGCAGGTGTTCTGTAGGGATCAGAACCTTCGTCCAACTTCAAAACCCATTTGCCGTCTCTTCCGGAAAGATTGAGATAGTACATTTGCTGGAAACCTCCTTCGTCAGTGGAGATCACCTTCAGAAGATAATCGTTGTCTCTGTACACCTTTTTCACGACGAAGATCTTGTTTTCATCTTTGAACACCTTTCCTTCCAGTTCTTTCAGCTTTTCCCAGGTGACATTGCCTTCGAACACACTGTGAGCCATGTTGTTTTCACCCTCCATCAGTCTTTTTACAATTCCACTCTTCACTTTTCTTGCGACGATCAGATAGGTCTTCTTCCCTTGAGACTTCCACTTTCTTTCGTAGCGGGTTTCTACATCTCTTCTGAAGTTCTCTTCGAACACATCTACGACAAAATACTCTGAACTCTCGAAAGTGTCTAAAACTTCCCGTGCGTACCATTCTTCATCGGTTGCAAACTCCACCGTGCCATCCATCTCCAGGACAGCAGAGAGCGTTTGGAGAAAGTCATAGCTGGTGATTCTTCGATCTTCGTGTCTTTTCTTTGGCCATGGACATGGAAAGTTGATGTAGACCTTTTCCACACTGCTGTCGGGAAACAGTTCTCTCAGACCAAACCTGGCATCTACCTTCACAAGTCGAACATTTTTCAGATTGTACCTTTTGAACTTTTTCTGTGCTTTTACGAAGGAAGTGATGGATAGCTCAAAACCAACGAAGTCTTTTTCCGGATGCCTTCTTGCAAGTTCTGTCAGGAATTCCCCGTTTCCAAAACCAACCTCAACCACTATCTTCGCTTTCCTGCCGAATATTTCAGACCAGTCGAGAGGGAATCTGGGAAAGTTTTGAGGTTTCAGTTCGTATTCTGTTACAACCACATCAGCCACCTCTCTACTTCTATGAGATTGAGCTTTTTCTTTTTCGCATATTCCACGACTTTCAGATATTCGCTTCTGGTGATGAATCTATTGAGTCCATATTCTTTCGCTCTGTACGACGGGTGAAACTGCGCCATGATGTTCACAAGTGGTTTTGGCTCCAGTGTTGAAAGCAGGTCGATCACACCAAAGCTGTTTTCAAGGAAACCGGGAAGAACAAGGTGTCTCACAAGAACTCCCTTTTTCATAACACCGTTTCTCATCACGTGTTCTCCCACCTGATCGATCATAACCTTCAGGGCTTCCAGAGCGAATCTTGGATAGTCTTTCACACCAGAGAGTTTTTCTCCAAGTTCAGGATCACTGTACTTGAAATCCGGCATGTAGATATCGACGAACCCTTCAAGAGAAGCTATGGTATCGACGGATTCGTACCCCCCGCAGTTGTAAACAACGGGAATTTTTCTGTCCATTCTCTCGAGGGCATCGATTATGAAAGGTACCTGGTGAGTGGGAGTCACCAGGTTGAGATTTTCCACACCCATATCCTGAAGTTTCATGAATATCTTCAAAAGATCTTCAACTGTTATTTCTTCTCCTATACCCAGCTGACTGATTTCATAGTTCTGACAGTAGACACATTTGAGATTGCAGTAGGTGAAAAAGACGGTTCCACTTCCATTACGGCCAACGAGTATTCTTTCCTCTCCAAAATGAGGCCCCCAGGAAGAAACAACGGGAGAGCTTGTTACTCCACAGGCTCCTTTTTCTCCCTTGAGTCTGTTCACTCCACAATTTCTGGGACAGAGATCACACTTTTCAAGTTTCCTGTAGAAAAGTTCACTCTTCACAGCCTCTTCAAAAAGTACTCCGCGTCGTCCGCGTACTCGCTATCTGGGAAAAGCTTTATGAATTCCTCAAAGAGCGAACGAGCGGTCGATGTATCGCCTTTGTAGTAGTAACTCAAAGCCCTGTAATAGTAAACATCATCTTTGAAATAGACGTCGTCTTCCCCAACTTCCTTTATGGCAACTTCAAACCTGTTAATGGCTTCATCGTAGTCTCTTCTCAGATAGAACATGTAACCCAGAAACCACAGACCCTTCGCTCTTTCTATTCGATCTTCCCGTGCGGTAACGTAAACAACAGATACTGAAGGTTCTTCGCTCGAAGTTTTTGCTACAGCGGATTCGATCCTGGAGAGTCTGGATTCCAGATTCGTCAGAGCCTCTCTAAGAGATTCTATGTTCTCAGAGATGGAGCTCATGTTTTCTTGCAAGACGCTGAAATTCTCTTCAAGGGAATCGTTTATCTTTCCCAGATTTTCTGTGAGAACAACGATGTTCGCTAAGATATCTTCGATACGCTGTTCGACAGGTTTAATATTTACCTCACTCTCAGAGGATGGCACATTCACTTCTATGCGTGAGGGAAGGATGTAAAAAGCGAGTATCGTTGTGACAAGTAGTGCAACCAAAAGAGAAAGTGTGAACACTTCGAAAACACCTATCCTCCGAGAGGAAACTTTGGTTTCGATCAGAGCGGGGTGCGTTCTGTCAAGGCTCAAAAGAAGCTTTCGATACTTTTCAATCGCCCTCTTTTCGTTTCTCTGAAGAGCAAGCTTGTATCTCAGAGCTATTACTTCCACGAGTTCAGGATAGTCTTTGACGATCGATTCGAGTATGGAGGCAGCTCCCTGAAAATTCTTTCGCTCCATCTCCTTGAGGGCTTCTTCTGTTTCTTTCGAATAGTCTATATTCAGTTGGTTCATTGCGTACTCGTAGTACTCTTTGTATTTCTCTCTGAATTCATCCGGCAAGTTTTCATAGAGCCTTTTCACAGCCTTCCAGTTCCTGGCAGCATACTCTACTTCCAGTTCAAGATGGGGAAACTCTTCTGGAAAGAGGGAGAGCAAATTTCTTGCTTCGGTGATTCTTTTCTCACTGATGAGATCCCTCACGATTTTTTCCAGAACATTCATTCTCTCAACCTCCTTATAGCCTCGGGTATGAGGTGTAACAGTTCAGAAGCGGTGAGACCTCTCTCATCCTGCTCAAAAAGCTCTGCGGCAAAACCGTGGAGATACACAGAAACCGCGGAAGCTTCGAGAGGAGAAAGTCCCTGTGCCATAAAGCCGGCTATCATCCCTGTTAGAACGTCTCCACTTCCCCCCTTTGAGAGGCCCGTGTTTCCCGTTATATTGAACAGAGTTCTCACACCGTCCGTTACAATGGTGGTAGCAGATTTCAAAACCAACACGCAACCGTTCTCCTTTGAGAACTCCTCGGCCAGTTCGTAATTGTACTTAACGTCCCCAATGGTTTTTCTCACGAGTCTTGCCATTTCCCCAGGATGCGGAGTTAACACCGCCGAGGATTTTCTCTCTTTCAAAACTGAGGAATCCAAAACGTTAATGGCATCGGCATCGATGACAACCGGTTTTTCGAGTGTCTTCAGAAACTCGTTGACAAATTCTCTCACGTGCTCGTTGTTTCCAAGACCCGGTCCGATGGCTACCACATCCACATCTTTTGATAGATCCAGACATTCCTGAATATTCCGTGGACCGAAGAAACCTTTTTCTGTATCCACAGGAATGGAAATGAGTTCTGGAAATCTCGAAATAGCGATCAGATTCTGTGGAAAAGGAACTGCGAGTTTCACAAGACCTGTTCCCACTTTCAAGGCCCCCATTCCAGAAAGCACGGGAGCTCCGGAGTACAATCTGGACCCTGCTATTATCAGCACTTTTCCGTAGGTTCCCTTGTGGGAATCTCTGGGACGCTCTGGCAGAAGAGAGCGAACCATTTCCCGCGTTATCACATATCGATTGATCGAATCCATCAGGTAAACAGGATGACCTATGTTGGCGACTTTGAGTTTTCCCGTGTGATCTCTTCCCGGAAAGAGAATGTGACCTATCTTTGGAACTCCAAAGGTAACCGTGAGATCCGCTTTCACCGCTACTCCAAGAACCTTACCTGTGTTCGAATCTACTCCCGATGGGATGTCAACAGAAACAACTATTTTTCCCGATTTATTTACGAGATCTATCATCTCAGCGTACTCTCCTGTGATTTCCCCTCTCAGGCCCGTTCCAAAAATGGCGTCAACCACCACATCGAATTCGTTCAGAAGGAAGGGTTCGAATTTATCTACTACTTTTCCTCCGAATTTTTTGTAAAGACCGTAATTGTATTCACAATCGGGAGTTTTTTTCTTTCCAAGAGAGACAACCAGAACATCTTTCGCCGTACCGAGGAGATTTCTGGCTACGACAAAGCCGTCTCCTCCATTGTTTCCTCCCCCGCAAAGAACCAGGAATCTGTAATCAGAAAGATTCCCAAGTTCTTCTTCCATCGCGAGAACAACAGAAATCCCTGCTCGTTCCATGAGGATTCTCGAATCCACGCCGTATTCTTTTATCGTTAATTCGTCGATCTCTTTCATCTCTTGAGCGGTTGCCACTCTCACTTTCTCACCTCTCATTGTAGAGGAAACGGTATATGAGATAGGTCCTCTTCACTTTTTTCAAGTATCTTCTCGCACTGTCCAGATTTCTTCCTTCGTCCAGAGCAGTTGGCCCTATGTTGTAAGCCATGATAGCTTTGTCGAGATCCCCGTACAGATCTTTCAAAAATCTCAGATAAACGATTCCGTAGATTATGTTTCCCTCTGGATCCTTGAAATCCTCCTCCAGAGAAAATTTCTTTTTCAACCAGACGGCCGTTGAAGGCATGATCTGCATGAGACCAAAGGCCCCAAGCGAAGAAACCGCGTTTTTATCAAAACTACTCTCCACCCATATGATACTTTGAATGAGAAGAGGATCGAGATCGTTGGAATTTTTGGATATGAAATCGTAATAATCATCCGGGAACAATCTGTAGAGATTCGCTATAAACACAAGAACAAACAAAAAACACAGAAAGAAACTCCTCACACCCCGAGGGCCTCCCTGTATATGTTTCTGATCTTCTCGGGAGTGAAAGTACCAGGTGTGTTGGTCAAGTGTTTCGCTTTGGAACCCTTTTCGACCCACTTCTCCAGTTCTTCAGAGGAGACTGTTACTTTTTCATAAAGCCCAAGCTCTTTCAGAAATCTCAAAAGACTGCCACCGAATATGTGGTTCACCGTGGTCACTTTTTCTGGAATTTCTTCTTTCATTACTTCCATGACAAACGGGAGCACCATACCTGTCGCCTTTCCGTGTTTTATTCCCTTCTCCACTGTCAGAGGATAACCCAGAGCGTGCGCCAATGTGGTTCCAGTTTGCGCAATCACCATTCCAGCAAGGCAGGAGGCCACGAACATCTTCTTTCTGGCTTCTCTGTTTCCTTCAATGGCCTTCGGTAAATTCCTGTGTATTATCTTCATGGCTTCGATCGCGAGGGCATCAGAGGGCGGTGTGCTCTTTCTGGAGAGGAATCCCTCGACCGCGTGGGAAAGCGCATCAACTCCAGTTGACAGAGCCAGTTTATCAGACATGAAATAGGTGTATCCGGGATCGAGAAACGCGTACACCGGGAACATGAGTGTACAACCTCTTTTGTTTCCTTCTGGATCGGTGAGAATGGAATACGGCGTGACCTCACTACCCGTTCCGGCGGTGGTCGGTATCTCCACAACTGGAAGCCAGTGCTTCACTTTTTCTCTATCGTACAGATCTTCAACGGAAAGATCTTTTTCTTTCAAAAGCACGGCCACCGCTTTGGCGAAATCCATTGGACTTCCTCCACCGAGTCCCACGACAAAATCGAAAGAATCGTTTCTGTACCTCTCAACAGCTTTCATGACGTTATCGAAAGACGGATTCTCCTCGACTTCATCGAAAATCTCGTAGGATATTCCTGTTTCGTTGAGAAGCTTTCTCAGATCATCAAGGGATCCATTCTTCTTCGAAGAAGATTTACCGGTCACCACCAGGGCCCTTTTTCCAAGAATATCTATTATGCTTCCTTTTTTTTCGAGGATCTTTTCTCCAAAAAAGACATCTGTGGGCATGTAGAATTCCCACATGAATACCACCTCAATTCTCGTAAACGATCTCGTAAGTTACCTTCGAAGAGCACTTCAAAATGGCAGAGACACTGCAATATTTCTCCTGGGAGAGCTGAACGGCTTTCTCAACCTTGTCCTTCGGGGGCTCTCCATCGAACTTGAAGATGTACTTCAGGTGCACTCTGGTGAATATGCGAGGATGTTCTTCCGCGCGTTCGTACTCAATTTCTATCCTGAAATCTTTCATCTGATCAATCACTTTCATTTTTTTCAAAATTGAAACCACGTCCATGCCAGTACATCCCATGAGTCCGGTGAGAACGAGCTCAAGAGGTCGGGGAGCAGCGTCCTTTCCCCCGACCTCTTCTTTTGCATCCATGAGAACATCATGATTCGAGTCCGTTCTTACATGAAACATCATATTCCCTATCCATCGTGCTTGCATTTTTTCACCTCACACCTTGAACTTTTGAACGAGCGTTGAGAGCTGTTCAGAGAGGGAAGAGAGTTTTTCGGCAGCCTCTGAGACTCTGGCAGCAGACTCGGTCTGGTTTTCTATGAGAGACTCCATCCTGTTCAGGCTTTCCACAACCCCTTCAACGATCTTTGTGACGTTGTCCATGGCACTTGCCATCTCTTCTGCAGCTGCCCCCTGCTCCTGCGCTGTCGCTGCCGTGTTCTCTATCATGCTGTTGATCTCTTCTATCCTTCCAAGGATCTCCCTGAATCTCTTCGTCACTTCTTCTCCCATCACCGCTATCTCGTCCACTCCTTCGAACATCTCTTTCGAGCCGTTCTCCACGTGTTCTATCGTTGCCCTCAAACTGCTCAACATCTTCGCTATGTCTTCTGTCGCCCTCTGGCTCTCTTCTGCAAGTTTCCTTATCTCGTCTGCCACAACCGCAAAGCCCCTTCCCGCTTCCCCAGCTCGAGCTGCTTCTATCGCTGCGTTCAACGCGAGC